>CAZZJX010000041.1:0-8066 GCA_964654845.1 uncultured Dehalococcoidales bacterium | reverse complement strand
GCGTGGGGGCTATGGTAGTTGACAGCCAAATCCATTTCCTCAGCGCGCCCTACATGATGACGATGGGCATCCCGGTGCGTCATTTCCAGCAGGCCGATTGGGAACTGGGGGACAGGCTGTACTGGGATCCGATGAAGGAACAGCTCTATACCGGTGAAGATTACTATTGCTGGGGCTGTCCGGTAAAAGCGGGAAAGGTTCTGTCACCAAAGAAAGGCCCCTATCAAGGTCACAAGGTTGATGCAAAGGTCGAGGCGGTCTGGTCGTGGGGCTATAACTTGATGATAGATGACCTGGACGTGCTCTGCGAGATTTTCTACCGCTGTGCTCAGAATGGCGTTGATATCAATGGCAGCGCTGAGTGGGCCGGGTGGCTGGCCGAGTGCCAGGAGCGGGGTATCCTGACGCCTGCCGATTGCGGAGGACTGGAGGTCAAGTTCGGCGACGGCGAGTCCTGCCTCAGACTGCTGGATGCCATCTTTGCCCGTGAGGGGTTCGGAGATGTATTAGCTGAAGGACCAAAGATAGCGGCGGAGAAAGTGGGCAAAGGCTCGGAGAAATACGTCATGCACTCCAAAGGCTCGCCACTGGAAGCTGAGGAGTTCAGAGCTGACAAGGCGCTTCTACTTGGCACTGCTACGCAGGAGAGAGGCGGCAGTGTGAATAAGAATTGGACCTATGCCGTTACCTATGGCAACTATCTTCAGTCAGACGTTACCGGATTGACCGAGAAGCCCGAGCCGCTGGAAGAGAAGGGTATCGCAAAGTGGTTTAAGCCTTTCAAGGAGGCGGTCCCAGGGATTATGAACACCATGGGAGGCTGCGTAGTTCTCTGGTGGATGGGAGGAGTTAGTTGTTCTGATTCGCTTGAGGGATATAAATATTTAACCGGACGTGACGTCAGTATGAAAGAAGGCCTCAAGGTTGGTGAAAGGATTATCAATCTGGCAAGGGCATTCAACGCCAGAGAGGGCATTGGCAGGAAGGATGATACCATGCCAGAAAGGATTCTCACCGAACCAGTAAAGGGAGGACCGACAGACGGCGCCCGGGTAGAGGACTTCGATGCCATGCTTGATGAGTACTACACCGAGTGTGGATGGGACGTTGAAGCCGGGTGGCCCACTCGGGCCAAGCTTGAGGAACTGGGTTTGAAGGACGCCGCAGACCAACTGTATAAATAGAGAGGTCAAATTCAATTAGGAAATTATCACTCAAGGAGGTAAGGAAATGGAAAAAGCAATTGCCGAGAAAAAAGATAACCGCCACATGAAAGAACTGATCGGCGAGGAGGGTTCACTCTTCTTACAGGTAATGCGCGACTTCGTCGACCGGGAGATCATGCCGGTTCGCCACCTAATCGACGCTGACAGTCGCGCCGACTTCAAACTGATCAGGGAGCTTCAGAATAAGCTCAGGGCAATGGGGGCAGGAGTCAGAAGTTCGTTGCCCCCTGAATACGGGGGAATGGGCATTTCGTCACTGGTGTCCGCCTGCGTTTTCCTCGAGGAGCTTGCCCGGGGTGATGCCGGGCTCGCATGTGCGTCGGGTGGCGCCGGCTGGGCAATGAGACCGGCGATCGCGGGGTTCCAACAGGAGGGCAACAGGAGAATACTCGACGACTTCGTCGACAAGCTCACCGGCGAGGAGATGTACGTATGCTGCTTTGCCATGACCGAGCCCGAAGGGGGCTGCAATATCGAGAACATCGACATGCATGGCAGGGGTATCGCCACCACGGCAAGGCTCGAAGGCGATGAGTGGGTGATAAATGGCGCCAAGCAGTGGCCTACCAACTCCGGTATCTCTGAGCTCTACTGCGTTATCTGCCAGACAGACCCTAGTCTGGGCGATGAGGGGATCGCCCTGATCTACGTGCCGGTGCCAATCGAGGGGTTCACCTTCGGTGGGTTCGAGGACAAGATGGGGTTCCGCTCCAGTAGAGAGGGCGGGTTCTGGTTCGATAATGTGCGCGTACCCAAGGAATACCGCGCCGCCGGACCGGGCAAGGATGCCGAGCTGCTCCACGACAACCTCATCTACGCCCGTGGCTTCAGCGCGGGATGGGCGGTGGGACCAGCTCAGGGCGCCTTCGATGAGGTGATGAAGTTCACCCAGGACAGGCTCGCCGCCGGCAAGCCGATCCGGCAGCATACCATCGCCGCTAACATGCTGGCAGACATGGCCATCGGCATTCAGGTCGGCAGGGATTGCTACGTAAACGCCGCATATATGTATGACCACCCCGAGGTCTACGGTCCCAAGATTTCCGTCCACAACCTCTCCCGGACGTCCATCGCCAAAGTCTTCTGCTGCGACATGGCGGTTAACGTAACCAACAAAGCCATGGAGCTAATGGGTTCCTATGGTTATGTGACCGATAACCACGTTGAGAAGTACCTGCGAGACGTCAAGATCATCCAGCTATGGGAAGGTGGAGCCCAGCTCGGACGAATGGACGTAGCCCGCGGCTACTACAACTATGACCAGTTCCACAAGAATATATTCTACGATAGAGTACACGAGCTGAGAGAGAAAGCACCACAGAAAGTTTAGTAAGACAAGCCGTATAGGGTGGATATGACATAGCGGGCTGAACCGGGGGTTAACAGCCGATCAGGTAGCCCTGTGTAAGGTAGTAGTGTATCTTAGCTTTCAGTGTAGATAGGCACAGATAAACTAGTTTACTAAAAAAGATGAGGGGGTATCGTCGGGCGTTAAAAATGCCTACGATACCCTCTAGGTTTAAAATAGTATTACTGGAACCAAAGTCCTATTCGCCTCTCAAGGCCTTAGTATATACTGAGGCTGTTTGTGATAAGAGGGAAACAAGGGAATAGCATTAGGCAAGCCTGTTTTTCACCCCTTCCACGATCCTGGGCAATACCTGCCCCACCATCTCATAGATGCATACCTGTGCATAGCTATCCATTGGAGTAGGGTCCAGATTTACGATAACCAGCTTGGCACCAGACTCCACCGCATAGGCAGGCATGTAAGCCGCAGGATAAACCACCAGGGAGGAGCCTAAAACCATCATAAGGTCACACCCTTGAGAACGTCGCTGTGCCTCCGCCGTCTCTCTCATCGGCATAGGCTCACCAAAGAAGACAGCCGCCGGCTTCAGCATACCTCCACAGTCATCACATACAGGATCTTCCATCCCTTCCTCTAGCTTTTTGGCAATCTCCTCCGAGGGGTAACGCTTGCCACAACTCAAGCACTTAACGTACCTGGTGGTGCCATGAAGCTCAATGACCTTCTTCTCAGGAACCCCTGCCTTTTGATGAAGGCCATCTATGTTCTGGGTAATAACGCAATCCAGTTTCCCCAGTCCGTCCAGCTCAGCCAGGGCATAGTGGCCTGGATTCGGCTCCACCTGGCCCACCTTGCCGAACATGCTCATCCCCCGCCAGATTCTCTTTCTCGCCTCCGGGTCGTTGAGAAACTTCTGGTAGGTAAAATCATTTGGGTCATACTTGGTCCAGATGCCATCCCGACCTCTAAAGTCGGGTATGCCCGACTCTGTGCTGTGGCCAGCCCCGGTAAATGCCACTATGTTCCGGGCGTTGGCAAGCAAGTCTGAAGCTTCCTCGATAAGCTCTTCCAATCCTTTCTCCATAGCTCGACACCCTCTTACACATTCTTGAACTGGGGAGCTCTCTTCTCTATCAGGGCTTTGACCCCCTCTGCAGCGTCTTCAGTCTTTGCCACCAGCCGGGCAAGCTTCCTCTCCAATGCCAGTCCCTCATCAAGGGTGATCTCAAACCCACGATTTACCGCCTCCTTGGCATACCGCACCGCAATAGGGCCGCGGGACGCTATCTTCCTCGCCATCTCATCCGCTCTAGGACAAAGCTCCTCCCTGCTCACCACCATGTTAACCAGCCCGATACGGAGAGCCTCATTAGCATCGACTCGTTCGCCGGTTAGAAACATCTGCAGCGTCCTTCCCACGCCGATTATTCGAGGGACCGTCTGCGTACCACCACCAGCCGGGATCATACCCAAAGAGACCTCGGGAAGGCCGAAGACGGCATCGTCAGAGGCAATCCGTATATCACAGAAGCAGGCGATCTCTACCCCGGACCCTAAAGCATAGCCATGCACGGCAGCAATCAGAGGCTGCCTTAACGTCGGAAAAAGCCCCCAGATATCACGTTCAAACCTCACCTGCCGGGCGATGACCGGGGGAGGGGCAGTGCCAAATTCACTGAGGTCTGCGCCAACACAGAATGCCCGCTCCCCAGCACCTTTGAAAATAGCCACCATGACATCAGGGTCGTCCTTGATAGCGGTAAGCACCTGGTACATATCGTCACGCATCCGGGTATTGTGGCGATTCATCACCTCAGGGCGGTTGAGGGTGACATAGGCAATGCCATCCTTTTTCTCATAGATAATGGTCTCAAAGGCGCTCACTTCAATGCACCCACAATCCTATCAGCTAGCGTTATACTCCACTCGATGGACTTGATTTGCCCTGTCTCCAATACCAGCGACTTCGTCCTTCATTCCCCCTTGAACTGTGGTGGCCTCTTCTCCAGAAAAGACCTGATCCCCTCCATCCTGTCCTCGGTGGTTTGAATCAAGAAGTAGAGGTTAGCCTCCAGCCGCAATCCCTGCTCTAGGGTAAGGTCAGACCCTCTATTCACCGCCTCCTTGGCATACATCAGGGCGATGCGTCCCTGCGGGGCTATCCTATTTGCAACCTTTTCAACCTCTTCAAGTAGTTGCTCCGGGGAAACTACACGGCCTACCAAACCGATGCGAAAGGCCTCCTGTGCATCGATGGGGTCGGCAGTAAGCAGCATCTCCAGGGCTTTGCCCCTTCCCACCAGGCGGGGTAGCCTTTGCGTGCCACCGCCACTAGGAATCATGCCATAGCTGGTGTGCGGCAGACAAAATTTGGCATTGTCAGAGGCGATCCGTATATCGCAGGCCAGTGCCAGCTCCAGTCCCTCGCCCAACGCATCGCCGTTGATAGCGGCGATGACCACTCGCTCAAGGCTGGCCAGTGCAGCCGAGGCATCGCCTGCCGCTTCCCAACGCCGGGGATCGCTCCCAGCGGAAAAAACACCCCCAGCGGCTTTGAGGATGACCACATTTACCCCATCATCCTGGTTAATCATCCGGCATACGTCAGCCAATTCGCCGCTCATCTGAGCATCTACAGCGTTCTTCTCCTGCGGGCGATTCAGAGTGATGTAGGCGATCTGCTTCTTCTTCTCATAAATAATTGTCCTATAGGGCACGACAGTCTCCCGAAATAGTATAGCTATAGCAAATGATAACCGAGCCTCGGGGACAGTGTCAATGAGGATAAGGTTTCTTACAAACGTGTTTGCTCCCACCCGTCCACACTATTATGGTGAGTGGAGCCCTTCAGCGGAAGGGTAAAACCCACCATAAAGGAAGGCGGCGAGTTCGTCCTGTTGGGGCAGCAATCAACCTATAAGAACTAGAGGGATATTGCGATTGACCTCCCCGCTGAGGTATGATATATTATAGAAAATCGAATAGTGAGCCAGGGGTGCCCAAGCGTGAGCGACGGCTTAATTGGGCGGCAAGCCAGTGAAAATCTGGCACAGTACCGCCTGCTGTGACCCTGAGTAAAGTTGGGGAAGTCAGAACGCCCGCCACTGGATTTGCTGAGACCTCCGCGGAGAAAAGGGGGTGGGAAGCATGCTTAAATAGCTTGAGGATCCCCTCGTTCTGCAGAGCGAGGGGATTTTTTTATCGCTAATCAATATGTAAAGGAGTACGCTGTGAAAAAATTAACCTTGGTCTTGTTTGCATTGATTCTGGTGCTTGCGTCGTTTACCGCTTGCACCAGCAACAATCCTCCGGTGATTACCAGCCTCATGGCCCATCCCTCAAGCCTAGCTCCGGGGGGAACTACTGCCATGACCTGTATCGTCAGCGATCCAGATGGCGATACCACTACCTATACCTGGTCAGCCGACGACGGAACGATTTCAGGGGTGGGCAGCGAAGTTAACTGGGTAGCACCGGATACAACGGGTACTTTTATTATTAGCGTGACCGTTACCAACAGCAGAGCTGAGACAGCTACAGAGAGTTGCTACGTTGTCGTTATTGCAGCGATAACCCCTACCCCAACGCCAACCCCAGCTCCTACCCCAACACCCACTCCTACGCCGACACCAGCACCGCAAGAAAGGGAAATAGTCGATGACCTGGGTAGAATAGTCACACTAGAGGAGATCCCACAGCGAATTGTCTCCCTAGCCCCAAGCAACACCGAGATTCTATTTGCCCTGGGTCTGGGAGACGAGGTTGTGGGAGTGAGCGATTTCTGCGACTACCCGGAGGAGCTGTTGGACAGAATAGATGCCGGCGAAATACAAAGGGTAGGTAGTGAGTGGCCTGGGTTCAGCCTGGAGACCATTGTAAGTTTGGTTCCCGATGTAGCCTTCGCTATAGGAGAGACAGTTCCCGACTACGTAGACGATCTGGAGGGCTTGGGGATACCAGTGGCAATGCTCCAGCCGCAGGATATTGCCGGCATTTTAGGCGACATCGAGCTGGTGGGTGAGATCACCGGCAAGGAGGAAGAGGCGGAGGAGCTCGTCGACGAAATGCACGAGCACATGGTAAGCATTTGCGCCACAACTGCTACCGCCGCCGCTAGGCCCACCATATTCTACGAGCTCGACGCCACCAACCCAGCCCTGCCTTGGACCGCAGGCAGCGGCACCTTCATCGACATTCTCATCACCCTGGCAGCCGGTGAGAATATTGCCAGTGGAGTCGAGGGTTGGACCACTTTCAGCCTGGAGGAGATCTTGTCTTGCGATCCAGATATGATCATCCTCGGGGATTACCCCTGGGTATCACCTGAGGATGTGCTGGCACGCGAAGGCTGGGAAACGCTGAGCGCCGTACAGAATGAGGCCATATATGGCATAGACGTGGATCAAGTCTCCCGCCCCGGCCCCCGCATTTTTGATGGACTGGAGCAACTGGCCGAGATTATTCACCCCGAACTCTTTGAATAGAGCTAACCTTGACGCCAGTGCCTTGATGAGTAAGGACTGAAACGGAGATCACACTAAAAATATTGGCTAAGTTGAAGCAAAATCACCGGCTTCTGGTCTTAATCGCACTGGGAGTGATACTGCTCCTTTGCTTGCTCCTTGCCGCTGGCCTTGGCGCAGTTTCCATCTCTCCGCTAAGTATAATAAAGATGACGCTAAATAAGACAGCGCTCTTCAATTTCACTGCCACCTGGCAACCAAGCGCTGAGACCATCCTGTTCCAGATCAGGCTGCCCAGGATCATTGCAGCAGCATTAGTGGGGTCAGCGCTCGCATCGGCGGGGGTGCTGTTTCAAGGGCTGCTCAGGAATCCCATGGCTGATCCCTATATCATTGGCACCTCCGCTGGCGCAGCCTTTGGGGCTACTATCGCTATGATGCTCCCCATAAGCCTTGCCTTCCTCAGCTTCGGACTGGTGCCTATCGCCGCCTTTGTAGGTGCCCTTGCCGCTGTGCTTCTGGTGTATAACCTGGCCAGAGTGGGAGGTAAGACCCCCGTGGTGAGCATGCTTCTTGCCGGGTTTGCCGTAAGTGCAATGTTAACCGCCGTAATGTTCTTCATGGTGACATTGAGCGGGAAACCCGGGCTTCTCCAAAACGTATATTCGTTCCTCATGGGGAGCGTATCAGTAAGCGGCTGGAGTAAGATCATCATCGTCGCCCCACTAATCATCGGCGGTATCATAGCTGCCCGCTTCCTCGCCTTTCGCCTCAATGCCTTCGCCCTAGGCGAGGAGGGTGCTGCCTATCTGGGAATCGATGTGGAACGAGACAAGCTCATTGTGCTTGCCCTGGGGTCCTTGCTAACCGCAGCAGCTGTTTCCATAAGCGGGCTGGTAGGTTTTGTCGGCCTGGTAGTGCCCCACGCGGTGAGGCTGCTTTTCGGTCCGGATCACCGCCTCCTTTTGCCGGCAGCGGCGCTTTTCGGCGGCGCATTCGTGGTCCTCGCTGACCTTCTCGCCCGCACCATGCTTTCCCCCACGGAGATCCCGTTGGGTATCCTTA
>CAZZJX010000040.1:0-8077 GCA_964654845.1 uncultured Dehalococcoidales bacterium | reverse complement strand
TTCATGTGGATGCCAGCCCTGTAGGCGACATCCTCCTGGACAAAGATTTTTCCTCCACGCGCCGATAAGCCGATAATATCCCCGGCATGACCATGAACGATTATCTCGCCATTGTTCATTGTGTTTCCACATCCATCCTGCGCGTTGCCGCGAACAATAATACGGGGGCCATTCATGAACGCTCCAAGGTCGTTGCCTGGAACGCCAAATATCTCGATCTCGACTGGCTTATCTAGGTCGGTACCGATATATCTCTGTCCATAAACGTTCTGGAGCTCAATCCTCTGGGTTCCATTCCAAACTGCATCCCTCAGCATGGCATTGAGCTCGCGATAGGAAACACCAGAGGCATCGATCTTCATCAATTGTCTGGCTTTCCGCTTTTGAACATTCCCTGCCATCTCAGCTACCTGCCATCCTCACTCCCAGGATTTCAAGCTCGGTGTCAGTAAGCCCAACACCTCTAAGGTGCAGTCGGTTGCCACGCAGGCTTTCAAGGGCATTTACTCCCATGCCGCCAAGTATATCCTTGAGTTCCAGGCTCCAGGCGCGGAGCAAGTTAGACAGCCTTCTGGCTCCGATGTCGGGGTTGACCCTTTTAGTCAGCCATAGGTTAGTTGTGCAAATACCCCAAGCGCATTTGCCTGTGTGACACTGCTGGCAAAGGGTGCAGCCCAATGCGACGAGAGCCGCAGTACCAATGTACACAGCATCAGCGCCAAGGGCGATAGCCTTCGCTACATCGCCGCTGTTTCTGATGCCACCGGCAATCACTATAGAGGCTTGGCTGCGAATACCTTCTTGCCTCAGTCGACTATCTACCGAGGCGAGAGCCATCTCAATAGGGATGCCGACATTATCACGGATTATCTTGGGGGCAGCACCGGTAGACCCCCGCAGTCCATCGAGAACCACGATATCCGCTCCTGCCCGCACCATACCGCTAGCTATAGCCGCCGAGTTGTGGACAGCAGCTATCTTTACTGCCACCGGCTTAGTATAGTTGGTAGCTTCCTTCAAAGCGTATATAAGCTGTGCCAGGTCCTCGATGGAGTAGATATCATGCTGCGGTGCAGGGGATAAGGCATCCGTTCCCTGCGGAATCATTCTGGTCATAGAAACCTCGGCACTTACCTTCTCGCCAGGAAGGTGCCCCCCGATGCCTGGCTTGGCTCCCTGGCCAATCTTTATCTCAAGCACCCTGGCCACATCGAGGTACTCGGGATGGACACCAAACCGCCCTGATGCTACCTGGACGATTGTGTTATCCCCGTACTTGTATAGCTTGGGATGAAGCCCTCCTTCCCCGGCATTCCACAGTGTTCCTGCCTCAGTGGCTGCTCGGGCCAATGATTCGTGTACATTTATGCTCACTGCGCCATAGGACATGGCGGAAAACATCACCGGCACTTCGATTCTGACCTGGGGAGCAAGTTCTGTTTTCAAGCTCAATGGATTCTGCTCAATTTCTACTCTGTCTGGCTTCCGGCCAAGGTAGGTCGTAAGCTCCATCGGCTCACGCAGCGGGTCTATCGATGGGTTGGTCACCTGACTGGCATTGAGGACTAAGTGATCCCAGTAAACACGATACCCCTTATCGTTGCCCATGCCAGTTAAGAGCACGCCACCAGTCTCAGCCTGCTTTATGATGTCCTCAATTATCTCAGGGCGCCAGTTATAGTTATCCCTGTATTCCAGGGGGTTTCTTCTAATAGCAAGGGCATTGGTAGGACAAAACACAACGCAGCGATGACAACCAACGCACTTATCCTCACTGCTTCTCACTTCGTCGTCTTGAGCATCGTAGTAATTCACATCAAAGGAGCACTGGTTGACACACACCTGACACTGGATACATCGCTCTTGGTCACGCTCAACAATAAACTTTGGCGGCAGATATGTCTTCACCTTCAACCCCTCCTAAGTCGCTACCGTTCTTACGGGGATCCCCTTCTCAGCCAAGTATGCCTTAGCTTGGCCAATTGAGTAAGTCTGGTAGTGAAAGATGCTTGCTGCGAGAACGGCGTCAGCCTTACCGCTGGCGAGGGCTTGGTAGAGATGCTCCAGATTGCCCGCACCACCACTGGCAATAACCGGCACAGTCACCAACTCACTAATAGCGCAAGTCAACTCCAGGTCATACCCACCCCGGTGGCCGTCAGCGTCCCAACTGGTAAGGAGCAGATCACCGGCACCAAGGTCGACCGCCTGTTTGGCCCAATGTATGACATCAACCCCGGCTGGCTTCCGTCCTCCATGAGTGAGAACTTCCCATTCAGGCATGCCGTCGTCCCTGACTCGCCTTGCATCGATGGCCACAACAATGCACTGAGAGCCGAACTTCCTTGCGCCTTCGCTTATAAGCCTATGGTCGAGTATAGCCGCAGTATTGATAGTTATCTTATCGGCTCCCGCCCCCAGCATGCGTCGCATATCTTGGGTGTTGCGCAGACCGCCACCCACAGTAAGCGGAATGAAAACCTGTTCTGATACACGTTCAACAACATCCACCATGATATCTCGGCCCTCAGGAGTTGCACCGATATCCAAAAAGACCAACTCGTCAGCACCTTGCTCGTAATAGAATGCGGCTAGCTCCACCGGGTCACCGGCATCGCGGAGATCACTGAAGCTGGTGCCCTTAACTACACGGCCTTGTGTCACGTCGAGGCAAGGTATTATCCTCTTAGTTAACATCAGGTTTTGCCCCTCCCGCAATAACAACCCCTCTGGGTACAAGAGGTTTCTCCAAACTTCCAACTATTGGCTCGCCACCCATCGGAATCCAGGCCTGTTCCAGATCGGGGCAAATCAGGCGAATGGATGCCTCCTCGGATGAAAGGTACAGCATAGAGCCCTTCGTCCCAACAGTGAGAGGACGCAGCCTGATCCTGTCGGTAAGCCCAATCATTTCCCCCTGATGCGCTATGATTACGGTAAAAGGGCCATTCAGCAGCAGGCTGCCATATACCTGGCGCAGTGCAAGAAGTAGCTTCTGCTCATGCGCAGGGCTTCGCTCTATGTCATTCCAGAACGGAGGCGCCACTATCTTGGCCACTATCTCAATTGGAAGTCCGTGCCTTCGCACTAATAGATCGACCGCATATGCAATTACCTCGGTGTCAGTTTGCATCGTACAATGGTAGCCAAACTCTTCCAGAAAGCGTTGATTTATGCCATAAGACGATATCTCGCCATTGTGAATTACTGTCCAGTCTAAGATGTTAAACGGGTGTGCCCCACCCCACCAGCCTGGCGTATTGGTTGGAAACCTGCCGTGGGCTGTCCACAAGTAACCCTCATATTGCTCTAGGCAGAAGTATTCGGCTATCTCCTCAGGATATCCAACCCCCTTGAACACCGCCATGTTTTTACCACTGGAGAAGACGAAGGAGTTCTTGATACCGATGTTTATCTCCATAACCCTTCCAACAACATAGTCATCTTCTGATTGTCCCCCACACTTCTGTGGGTCCACTTCAACAAAGTAGCGCCATACCAGGGGTGGGTCGACGATGGCTGGTATCGGTTGGGTGGGCACCTCCTCAGCAGCAACGATACGGAACCGCTGTTTGAGGAAAACTTCCACCTCCGACTTTCCCTCTTGGCTGAGATACATTATATGAAAGGCGTAGTGATTGGCATATTCTGGATAGAGTCCGTAGATAGCGAATCCACCCCCGAGCCCGTTACCCCGAACATGCATGTTGGTAATGGCCTTTATGACACCTTCACCAGAGAATCGCTTTCCTGTAGTGTCCATTGCCCCAAAGATAGAGCAGGCATCTATCACTTTATCATCGGAGTAGGGGTTGTTCATCTTATACAGATTATTCATTCTCGGCTCCACAGCAAAGTGACTACTCACCAGCGACATCTTGCTCGATCTCAGCAGGCACGGCCAGCGGGAGAACCGACCCCGGCTGCGGTGTGCCCAGTCGCTCCTGCCATAGCTCTCGCGGTAATGACACCAAGCCAAAATCTTCAGCCAGAAGGTCATGCTTGAAATCACCTACATCGACTCTATCTCTCATCAGGCTGAAGAATATGCCGGACTTCTCAATATCGCCAATGCATACCATGCCCACAACAACGTTATTTCTAAGAACCAGCTTCTGGTAGACACCATCATCTTCTTTGCTTATACACTCGTAGCCATTATCATCTGGGGGAACGACTATGCCTGCTGCAGCGATATCCAGTCCGAAGTAGTTGAGCGAGTTCATACCTGTGCCACCAGGGTATTCAGCCTTGATACCAGCCATATTACGGCCTGCAATCCTGCCCCCTATGTAGGCATTGGGCCATATAGGGGTCAGCCGATTTGTGTCATATATGAAATCGTATGCCTCAGCAGCATCCCCACAAGCAGAAACATCGGGATGGTTTGTGGCCATGTTACGGTCTACCACTATTCCTCGATTTACCTTGATACTGGTGCCCTGTACAAGCTCGACACGCGGCAATATCCCTATAGCCACTACCACCATACTGCAAGGTATCTCCTCTCCGCTGTCCAGTATCGCCCCTGTTACCCACTCATTACCAGTGACCTCAGCTACAGTCTGGCCACAGATAATTCTAACACCAGCCTGTTTAACAGCCTCCTCAGCAATCAAAGAGGCCTGTTCATCGAGGATGGTATTCAGGATTCTTTCCTTCATTTCTACGACGATGACCTTCTTATCTCGCTTTATTAGAGCTTCGGCCACGCTGATACCAATTAACCCACCACCCACGATTAATGCCTTATTTACGTTATTCAGGTACTCGTCAATCGCTTCAGCATCATTAAGTGTAAGGAAATTGAAAACGCCTCTTTTGCCAATCCCCTCTATTTGGGGTACTATAGGCACTCCTCCACTAGCGATTAGAAGCTTTTCCCACAAGATACGTTCGCCGCTTTCAAGTTCAACATTGCGATCGCTAAGCCCCAGGCTTTTCACTCTTTCGCCAAGCAGAGTTGTAATCCCATGCTCATCGTAGAAGTTAAGGGGGCGAAACAGCATCCCTTGAATGGTGCGTTCCTTTGTCAGGTACTTCGAGATCAGAGCGCGGGAGTAGGCCGGGTATGGCTCATCGGAGATGATGATAATGGAACCTGTTGCGTCTACCTCTCGTATCGCCTCGGCAGCCCCAATGCCTCCGGCTGAGTTTCCTATTATGAGGTATCTTGTGTTCCTCAGTCCTTCCTTTGCCACAACATTTACCTCTTTACTCCAGCCATTTTCAAGAAGTTGGCATACATCCTGAGGCCAAGGTCACCGCTTCTCTCAGGGTGAAATTGAGTTGCCACCAGGTTGTCCCTGATGAGCACGCTGCACAGAGATATACCGTACTCTGTGATTCCAGCTACAACCCCGGCATTATCGGGATCTGCATAGTAGCTGTGGACGAAATAGAAGTTCGCCTCATCTGGAATCCCTTCGAAGATGGGATGTTTAACTATTTGCTTCACCTGGTTCCATCCCATGTGAGGCACCTTGAGCCCGGGAGGCAACCTCTTAACCGTCCCCGTAATTACTCCCAAACAATCATGCCTACCTTCTTCCTCACTAACTGAAAACAGGACTTGCAACCCAATGCAGACAGCAAGAAAGTGCTGGCCTTGACTTACTATCTGCTTAATCGCGTCGTCCATGCCAGATTCTCTCAAGCTATCCATAGCATCTGCAGCCGCTCCGACACCGGGAAAGATGACTGCGGCAGCTTTGAGCACATCGTTTGGCTTACTAGTCACCTTAGGCTGGTATCCCAACTTGACCAAAGCATTTGTAACACTACGCAGATTTCCCGCTCCGTAGTCAATTACAGCAATCACTGGCCTTCACCCTCCACGCTCAACACCAGCGCTTCGTTGGGGCAATTGTCAACACAAACAGGCACCATATGTTCAGGGCAAAGATCGCATTTGGCAATGATCCTACTATTTACATCTCTAGTGAGAGCCCCGTAGGGACAGGCTATTATACAAGTCCAGCAACCAATGCACTTCTCTGAGTCAACACTGACTACCCCCGTTATGGGGTCTTTTTGCATAGCACCAGTGAGACAAGAGTAGACACACCAGGGTTCATCGCAATGGCGACATTGAACGGAGAAAGAGATGTCCTCTTTTCTCTCTACACGAATCCGAGGCAAGGGGCGAGCAGTCTCTCCCTTGAAAGCTTTGATTATATCCTTTGACCGAGAGTGCTCTGTCTGGCAATAAACCCGACAAAGGCCACAGCCCATGCAAACTTCTTCTTTGACATAAACTTTTCGCAACCTCGAATCTCCTTCTTTTAATACGGCAAGCGGCAGTCGCATTCCCCCTGACCTGGGCTGCCGCATATCTTCCACCTTATCGAGACCCCTGAAGTGGCTACGCTTTTTTCATATCTAGGTTAACATATATTGTAATCATAGCATACAATAAACTGGACATGTTTGCCATTTGGGCGAAGTATTTTGGCGCAAGCATTGACTGCTGTATTGGCTTAAGAATAGGATATGGTAAGACAGCCAAGGGAGGGTTAGAAGATGGACGTGCGACAGGATCTAAGAAGGTGTGGCCGCATGTTGCTTGAAAGGAGACTTGTCTGGGGACACAGCGGGAACATTAGTGCCAAAACGGAACCGAATGCTTTCCTAATTACCGCCGCAGGGGCAGACCTCGGAGCTTTGCACGATGAAGACCTTGTCCTTTGTCAAATAGACAAAGATTCATGGGATGGTGCCGAACACCCATCTATAGAGAGAGGGTTGCACCAGGGTATATATCGAGCGTGTAAACGTGCGACAGCGGTAGTTCACTCTCAGCCATTCTATTCCACCCTGGTCGCTTGCTCTGAGATAGCCGTTCGAACTGATTTGTTCCCCGAGGCGATTGCTTATCTAGGTAGTGTGGAACGAGTGCCATACTACCACGCCGGGAGTTATGAACTGGCTGAGGCGACAGCAGCCAAAGCGCAGGCTAGCCAAGCACTACTCCTTGAGAATCATGGCGTTGTTTGTTGGGGCTCCTCACTAAATGCAACGTTACTAAGGACTGAGACACTAGAGTTTCTTTGTCGATTAGTGGTTGTCTCCTATGCCAATGGCATAAGTTTGAATTACTTAGGCGACGACGTGATGGAGGACTTTGCTCAACACTTACGAAGAATTAGCGGACCAGGTTGAATACAGAATCAGACACCTGCCCAAACGGGATAAAGTGAGTATTTGTCTCCTAATAACCGCCATCCGCTGACCAAAGCTTTGGATCAAAGGCAAATTGAATAGCAATAATCTTTAATGTTACTAACAATGTAGATATTCCTCGACTAACTCTTTGATCTTGCCTTCCTTACCATATAATCTCTCGCTTAGGTCCTTATCATCGTAATCCTTGAGTTTTGCCACTATTCCATCAACCACTGAAGCGGAAAAAACTCCGTCCCTCTGGTAGATTTCACGATCTTTCAGCAGATTTTCCGCTGATTCCCAACAAGAAGCCGGCAAGTGAGGTAGTCTCTCCTGGATCTTCTCATGCTCCGGGGAAAAAATATTTACATCCACATACAATTTGTTAGCCAATTCCAATGCACCTTCCATCTCCAATCCATGTCGAGCAGCAACAGCCAGACCGGCTAATAGAAGGTAAATATTAGCTGAGCCATCAGGACAGCGAACTTCCACCGTCTGCTTATCCATATACTCCAAAATTTCCCCCTTATCCTGCGGGTTGGCATCCCTGGCCATATCCTCAACATTCAACCATCCCAGGGGAACTCTAACTAATACTGAACGGTTTCTATCACCCCAGCAAACATTTGTCGGTGCTTCCTGATGAGGCACCAACCTTAAATAAGAAGTAGGAACGGTATTGCCAAAGGCAGTTAAGGAAGATGCCAGGCTTAGATAGCCAGCAATAGTCTTTTTGGCGATACCGCTTAACTGGCCCTCTTCAACCATCATATTCTGTCCGTCTTTAATCAATCTTGTATGAATATGAAGGCCGCTGCCGGCATGCCCAGCTAAAATCTTTGGGGCGAAGCTGACTGTTACTCCATACTTATACCCAACCATCCTCAAAATCCATTTGGCAATAACAATG
>CAZZJX010000039.1:0-8091 GCA_964654845.1 uncultured Dehalococcoidales bacterium | reverse complement strand
GCAGGAATGTGCAGCATGAGCTGGTGCCCCTGTTACGGCAGTCAGTGTATAGTCGTCTGGCAGGATACGCAGCGGGAAAAGGGGAGGAAGAGGAGAGCTGCACAACATCGAGTTAAAAGAGGAGGGGGCTATTATAGCCCCCTCTTTAGACCGCCCTTTGGTCGCTGGCAGCTTCAGTCAATTGCTGTTCCTATTTCGCAGCCGTGCCCACGGTGGCCGTGCCTTGAACGATCGCCTCCGCCTCTCCCATTGCCTGAGCCAGTGCCTCAGCCCGCCTCTTTTGCCTTGCGCGCGTCACCCGCATGACCCGATACAGGCCGCTGACGTTCAGGTACCACAAGAAAGCCACCGGGAAGAGGATGATGGGTACCGCTACCACCAGCGCCACTATTACCTGCCATTCCATTTCACTTCCTCCTTTCGAGCCCCTGCCTTGCCCCTTTTGGGCCAAGGCAACCATTTCGATTATTCAAGGTAAGAGGTGGAACTAGACCCAAGAACCTTTTTTAGTGTGCTTGTTGTCTCTCTTACCTCCACCATCACAGTACCATACTGCTGGCAGAACTGGCTTCCGCCGTAATGCCCGTTTCTGGTCGCCGAAAAAACCTGAGAAGCTGACAGAATCGCAGGTCATTATGCCTGGATGTAACGATGCAGAACTAAGCGAACAGGCTTAGTTGATTCAGCATTTATGCTCCAGTCCAGAGGACAGGTCCCATGCAACTGGATTGCCAACCTGAGGGGTCAGTTTCCTGCTAAAACCTATATTATGTTCTACAAAGAATGGAAAGAAGATGACTTTGTTGCCACCCCAGCCCTAATGCTGTACAATCGAATTGGGAAATCAACAAGGTGGACTTGTGCCAGCGAGGCGGCGTTGAAGACCTCAAAGAAGAAGATAGGCATAGTGATCGCAGATGACCATCCACTGCTGCGAGAGGCGATACGAAATGCGTTCGAAAAACATGACGACATGGAGGTGCTGGGCGAGGCTGGTGATGGCGAGGAAGCGGTCAAGTTAAGCTCAGAGTTGAAGCCAGACATAGTGATTATGGACATTGTGATGCCAAATCTTAGTGGTATCGAGGCAACAAAGGAGATAAGAAAGGTAAGCCCTACTACCGCCGTCCTGATCCTAACGGCCTATGATGATGACCGCTATATAATCGGACTGCTGGAGGCAGGAGCAGCCGGTTACCTGTTGAAGAGTGCTCGGGGCCAGGATCTGGTGGGAGCTGTTCGCACAGTGCACGCCGGTGAATCAGTGCTTCACCCTACCATAATAGCTAAAATCCTGAAATACAGCGCCCAGACGCAGTACCGCAGCGGTGAATATAAGGCAGGAGAACAACTCAGTGAGAGGGAGCTAGAGATTTTAAAGCTGGCTGCCACAGGCATGAGTAACAAGGATATAGCCGACGAACTCTTCCTCAGCGTACGCACGGTAAAAGCTCACCTATCAAATGTCTTTGGTAAGATAGATGTAGCTTCGCGTACCGAGGCTATATTCAAAGGGATAAGAGAAGGCTGGCTCACGTTGGAGGACATATCTGACAAGGAGAGTAACGACTAGATCGCTAGCTTCTCCCGTACCAGCTTGGAAAGAGCCGGTGGGAGATTCAATGAGAGTTTCATTTTTGGCCGTAAAACTCAAATCCATAGTGCTTAGCCCCCATTTCTGGATCCTGCTGGCACTGTTTATAGTTACCGGCATTAGTCACTATCACGAGTGGTTGCAAGACGTCCCCGTCGTCGGCAGTATATCAATAACCTTCTTCTTCGGCCTAGAACGGCATACAATGGACCGCCTTATTTACACCCTCATAGTATCCTACTGCGGCTGGGTATTCGGGGTAAGGGCTGGCGCTGTCGTTCTAGTAGCCAGCATTATGCTTATGATCCCACGTGTAGTCCTTATCTCATCAAACCCAGGAGGTGCTCTTTTTGAGACCGTGGTTGCCATCTCTATTGGAGTGCTTCTGTTGACGTTAACTCGAGCATCTCGCAGGATAACAAAGAAAGATTGGGATCTCCTGCAAATGGCAAATCTAAGCGCATCAGAGGAGAAATATCGTGAACTGTTCCAAAACGCTAGCGACGCCATCTGGATTCATGACCTCGATGGTAAAATGACTGTTGCCAATAAGGCCTGTGAAAAGATGACCGGCTACAACTTGGATGAACTGGTAGATAGAAACGTCACCGAGTTCCTCTCCGAGGATGCTCTTGCTTTAGCCAGAGACATTAAGAGAAGGCTGTTGAAGGGCGAGCCTGTAGATGAGCGCTACGAACAGCGAATATTCAGAAGAGACGGAACGGAAGCGATTATGGAACTAGCAACCAGTTTGATAACACACGGTGGCCAGCCTGTAGCTTTCCATAATATCGCCAGAGATGTCACCGACGAAAGAAAAATGCGCAATAGTATGCACTTCTACCTGCAGAAGGTTTTAGTGGCTCAAGAGGAAGAGCGCAAACGTCTCGCTCGCGACCTGCATGATGACACCGCCCAATCCCTGTTGCTACTGACACACCGGTTGGACGCACTAGCCTCCGATCCCAAGAATAAGCTATCCAAGCGGGTCGAGGAGAAATTGACCAGCCTACACGATTTAGCCGTGAAAACCCTAGACCGCTTACGGCTCTATGCTCAGGAATTAAGGCCAGCCATCTTAGATGACCTGGGGCTGGAAGCTGCGCTGCAATGGATGGCCGACAAAATAATTACTGAAGATTGGATCGATGTCGATGTCCACCTGAACATGCAGGGGCATGAATTATCGCATGAGTCCCAGTTAACATTGTTCCGTATTGCCCAGGAGGCCCTGGTCAACATTAAGAGACATGCTCAGGCATCAGAGGTAGTGATCAGATTAGAGGCAGCGGCGGGTAAACTAACGATGGTTATTACTGATAATGGCAAGGGCTTTAAAGTCCCAATGCCTTTAAGTGAACTCGGCAGCACCGATAAATTAGGCCTTATCGGAATGCAAGAGCGAGCCCAGTTACTTAGTGGCTCCCTGAATATCCAATCGGAGTTGGGCAAAGGAACAGCCATTATCGTTGAAGTCCCACTTGAAGGGTAATGTAGCAAACATGCTCTGGCACAGGGGACAAGTTAATATGTGGGCAGTCAAATATCTGTCCTTATCCAATCAGAACGGTCAGACAGATTTCGATTCGTAACAACAATAAGGAGAGACAGACAAATGATGAATTGATAGATAGTGTAAACGCTTAACAGGAAGCTAATAATTAGGGATTCAGCAATATTCAACCCCGCTCAGCAGTTTGGGGTGCTGACTAAAAGCATTTAGGCCGATATAAATAAGGACAAAGGCTAAGCGGTACAATCGAAGGTGGCAAAGGAAGATATCGAAAAAGGTATCACCTTGGTGGCTGCTAGAGCCGTTAGAAATGGAGTGAGTTCGAATGGGAGTTATGATAACCGACACCACGCTGCGAGACGCGCATCAATCGCTGATAGCTACCAGAATGCGCACCAGAGACATGCTTGCCATAGCTGAAAAGCTTGATAAGGTGGGCTTTTTCTCGCTGGAGGTATGGGGAGGGGCTACATTTGATAGCTGCATTAGGTTCCTGAATGAGGATCCGTGGGAGCGGCTACGAGCCTTACGCGAGAAGGCGCCAAACACACGCCTGCAAATGCTGCTCAGGGGACAGAACCTTGTGGGGTACCGCCATTACGCCGACGATGTAGTGCGTGAGTTCATCCGCCTTGCGGTTAAAAACGGGATGGATGTGTTCCGCATATTTGATGCTCTCAACGATATCAGGAACATGGAACTGGCTATCAAGACTACGAAGGAGTATGGAGGTCACGTCCAGGGTACCATCTGCTACACCACTAGCCCGGTACACACTACTGAGCGCTTTGCCCAAATGGCGGAGGAGCTGGAACAGCTTGGATGTGATTCCATTTGCATCAAGGATATGGCCGGACTAATCAGCCCTGCGGTGACCACCGAGTTGGTGGCAGCCCTAAAGGAGCAGATCAGCATCCCAGTTAGCCTTCATGCCCACTGCACCAGTGGAATGGCACCAATAAGCTACTATTCCGCGGTGTTAGCCGGGGTTGATATCCTGGATACCGCGCTCTCTGCTTTTAGCGGCGGGACGTCCCAACCCCCAACCGAAAGCATGGTGGCTGCCCTTATGAACACTCCCTATGATACTGGACTAGACCTGAAATTGCTTAATGAAATAAGCGAGGATTTTACTGATTTGAGTAGAAAATACCGTGGTTTAGTTGCAGCAGAGGTAACCCATCCCAGTGTTAGCGTACTGCTCCACCAAATACCTGGTGGAATGATCTCCAACCTGGTAAGCCAACTCAAGGAACAAAATGCCTTGGATAGGCTTAATGACGTGCTAGAGGAGGTCCCACGGGTGCGGGCTGACCTCGGTTATCCGCCACTGGTAACTCCGACAAGCCAGGTGGTGGGAACGCAGGCGGTGTTCAACGTCTTGGCTGGCGAACGCTACAAACAGGTGACGCAGGAAACCAAGAATTGTCTTCTGGGCTATTATGGCCGACCACCGGGGCAAATCAACGAGGAGGCGAGAAAGGCCATCGCTGGGGACGAATGTCCGATCGATGTCCGCCCCGCCGATCTCATTGAGCCGGAGTTGGAGAAAGTGCGAGAGGAAGCAAACAAGCTGGGCATTATCCAAAAGGAAGAAGATTTGATTACCTATGCTCTATATCCCCAGGTAGCCATAAAATTCTTACGTGGTGAGGCAAATGAGGAGGTCATTCGCTCTCCGCTTGAAGCGGCCGTTGCAAGCTTGCCCGTGTCTAGTCTACCTTCAGACCTCAACGTTAATGTAGGTGGCCAGCTGTACAATATCAAGATATCACCAGTGAAGGAGAAGCTGACCGAAGCTAAGAAGGCGAGGACGTTTCGAAGGCCGCCGGAAGGCGCCATAATTGCCCCTATGGCTGGAACGATGATGTCCATCAAAGTGAAGGTCGGCGACCGGGTGAAGAAAGGTGACGTAGTGGCCACCATCGAAGCGATGAAGATGCAGAACGAGGTCCACTCACCACACAATGGACTGGTGAAGGAAATACTTGTGGGCGAGGGAGAAGCAGTCAATTCGAAGGACGTGATAATACTGGTGGAGGCAGACAATGAATAAGGTTCTGGTGGCGAATCGCGGTGAGATAGCTATACGCGCTATGCGCGCCTGAAATGCTGGCAACAACCATTCAGTAGTTATAGTGGGACATCAACAATTACGGTGGTGCCCTTTCCCATATCGGATTGTACCGTCAAGCTGCCGCCTAGCAACCGCACGCGCTCCTGCATCCCTATGAAGCCCAGTTTGCCAACACGAGACAGGTCCCCTAAGCTCTCTGGCGGCTGAAAACCCACGCCGTTATCCGTAATGCTTACACTAGTTCTACCATCGCCAAACTCTATGCTGACCTCAGCTTTCCGGGCCTGGGAATGTCTCCCGATGTTATTCATCGCCTCCTGAACGACGCGGAAAAGCAGCAGCTCTATCTCAGGGGCGAAGCGTCGCTCGACGCCGACTATTCTTAAGTCCGTCTCGATTCCATATTGCTCCTTTAGCTCGCTGACCAGCCATCGCAATGTTGCCAGCAATCCCAGATCATCCAACATAGGTGGCCGAAGGTCCTGACCGAAGCGCCGCACGCCATCTAAGATACCCAAGACTTGGCTGTTCAAATCTCTGAAGAACGCGGCATTGTCCTCTGGTTTATTTACACCGCTTCGGACGAAGTTGTCCACCTGGCGGTTGAGAGCGTAAAGAGCCTGAGCGGTATCATCATGAAGCTCTCTGGCGATGCGCTTGCGTTCTTCTTCCTGTGCCCTGGTAATCTCCTGAAGATAATAGCGCAGGTTGTCCTGCATTCTCCTCTCCTCAGTAACATCTCTGGCAATATTGTGGAAAGCTACCGGCTGACCCTTCTGCGTGATCAGCCTGATCGCCGCCTCGATAATCGCCCCTTTCCCATCTTTCTTGATTATCTCCAGCTCATAACGCTCGCTGGCGGTCTCTCCATTAAGCAGCCGGCGTTGCCTTCCCATGGCGATCTCGAAGCTCTCCGCAGTTAGGAATTGCCTGACGTTCATCATCGCTAGCTCAGCAACTGCGTAACCAGTCAGGTCAGAGGCTGCCTCATTGACCTCAACAATATTGCCCTCCAGGTCGCTGATTATGATGGCATCGCTAGCGCTGCTAAACAGGTCTCGGTAGCGGCTTTCTGATTCTTTTAGCGCCTCATCCGCCCGCTTGCGCTCGGTGGTGTCCTGCAAGGTCTCTATTGCCCCAAAGACCTTTCCCTCATGGTCCCTCAACGGCGCTGCAGTAAAGAAAAGCCATTTCCCTCGCTCTCCAAAATGAGGAAAGAAGTCTTCAGCCTCGTATGCCGTCTCTATAAGAGGGGATTTTCCATATTTGCCACCGTAGTACCTGGCGACCTCATCCTCTGGCACGTCATCCACTATAAGGTCAGCCATGACCGGCCTCTCTTCAGTATAGAAAGCCAGCCACTGTTTTTTGGTGCCGACAACTTCACTCGCAGAAACACCGGTCAGATTCTCACAAGCCTTGTTCCAGTGGGTGAGGGTATGCTCCCTGTTGATTACAAAGGTTGGTACTGAGCTTCCATCAACTATTTGCGAAAGCCGTCTCTCACTCTCCTTCAGCACCTCCTCCGCTCGCTTTTCCTCAGTCACATCCCTGGCTATATGTTGGAAGCCAGTGGGCTTCTCATCAGCTACGACAATACCGGTGGTCAATTTCAGAATCGCCTCTGTACCGTCCTTCCTGACTAAGCGCTGCTCATAGGGTTGTTCCACCGGTTCTCTTTCGAGCAACTTGCGCCGGACCTGGCCGGCCACATTAAGGCCTTCATCAGGCAGAAAAAGGCTTGCATTCATCTTAATCAGTTCTTCTACGCTGTATCCGGTGAGGTTTTCAGTGGCCTGATTGGCGACTATAATATTACCGCTAAGATCCTGAACCCAGATAGCATCGCTAGCATTTTCGAACAGCCGCCAAAGATTCCTCTCCGACACAGCCAATCTTTTTGCCACAATACGCTCCCTATCATAAAGATAGGCATTCTCCAGAGCGGTGGCTATCTGCGTTCCTACCGCGGTCAGCAGTTCTATATCCTCATTGGTAAACTCTCTCGGGCGGCGCATAGCCACGCAAAGCGTACCTCTAACGCGGTCTTTGATAGCCAATGGCACAATGAGCTGTATTTGGATGCGCATCTTCGCCACCTCAGGCTGAGTCATCCTGGGGTCATGGGAGGCATCCTCCACTACTATAGCTTGGCCTGTCTTGGCTACCTCCCCGTACAGGCCCTCGCCAACCTTAATCCTGCCTACCGCCTGGGCAAATTCATCGGATACACCCTCATAGGCAACAAGCATCAGTTCCCCGGTCTCCTCATCCAGAGAGTATATCAAGGCAACCTCTACCTCCATTAGTTCTGATACCATCTGAACAGCCTTGCGGAGGACATTCTCAGGCTCCAGGGACTCGCCCAGCACGCCAGAGATGGCGTTTAGTATAGTCAGCCGTTTTTCGCTGGCCCTCGCAAACTGAACATACTGTTGAAGTATCTTATGCGCTGACTGCAACTCGCCTAAGTATGCTTGGGCCTTTTCCTTTTCCTTCGTTAGTCTCCAAAGCCCCAGGCTAGCCAGAACGCCTATTACAGCAATGCCCCCACTCTCCAGAAGGGCATCTGCAAGAGCTGGCGAGATAAAAATGGCTCTGGGCAACATAGCCGCCAGGGCAGCAAGGCAAGTGAATAACCCGGCAGTTAGCCCGAAGACATACGCAGAATAGATTATGGGTACTAAGAAAAGAATTCGTTCCAACGCATGTCGCGTCAGCCCAAAATGCCCGCTAGGAGGCTCTGTGCCCATTATGCCTATTTGTTCAGCATAATGAAGGATGCAACATAGCACAAAGAGCGCGATAATTAGCCAGAAATGACCACTTCGCGGGATTCTCATTGGTGGGTCCTTAAGAAACTGAATTTTTCAAGGGAGATCTTCTAGACTGAACCATCCCCTCTTC
>CAZZJX010000038.1:0-8157 GCA_964654845.1 uncultured Dehalococcoidales bacterium | reverse complement strand
ATCTTGTTCATCAGCTCTTGATTGTTACTGAAACCGCCGCTGCATATATGACCCAGAGCTATTGCACAGGATCCGGTCAGGGTGGCAACATCAATTATTTTTCTGGCGCCAAGTTTACTGGCGTAGCCCAGAGCATCAGCCAGAATAAGCCTCCCCTCGGCATCAGTGGAGATTATCTCAATGGTCTTACCATTCATTGCCTTGAGAATATCTCCCGGCTTCACGGCTGCGCCATCGGGGAGGTTCTCTGTTGCTGGAATGAGGGCTGTGACATTGATCTTGGGCTTAAGCTCACCTATGGCGCGCATGGCAGCTATGACAGTGGCACCACCGGACATGTCGCCTTTCATATCTCCCATCCCCTCCGATGGTTTGATGGATATCCCACCGGAGTCAAAGGTTATTCCCTTGCCGATGAGGCCCAGTGGCGTTTTTGACGGCCTGCTCCCTTTATAGGTAAGGATGATGAACTTTAGCGGCTGCCTGCTTCCCTGGGAAACACCTAGCAGGGCTCCCATTCCCATTTTCTCTATGTCCTTCTTTTCCAGTACCTCAAATTCGAGTCCGTAGTCTTGTGCCACCTTTTTTGCTACTTCTGCCATGTCGGTCGGGGTCATGTAGTTGGCCGGCTCGTTGGCCATATCTCTGGCGAGGTTTGTAGCCTCGGCCATTATCCTCCCCCTAGCGCACCCCCGCTTTAATTCAGGAAGCTTCTTCCTATCCATCTCCACGATGCGTAGTTCATTGACATCCTTTTGCCCCAGCTCCTTAGTCTGGTGTTTGCGGAAGGTGTAGAGCCCTAAGATAGCCCCCTCGGTTACCGCTTGGGCCGATTGTTCAGCATCGATGCCCCCTGAGCCCGCTCCGTGGGCAATAGTGCCCACTCGCTTCGCCCCCACCTTTCTGAGAAAGCGGCATGCCTCGGCTGCCACCCCACGAATCTTAGTTAAGTTTAGTTCGTTTTCTTTCCCCAAGCCGGCAACGACCACCCTTGCTGGCGAGATATTCCCCATGCTGTGAACTAATGTCATTTCATTGAGCTTTCCCTTGATCTCGCCTTCAGCGATGAGTTGGGTAATGAGGCCGCCGAGAGCCTGGTCTACCGCTCCAGTGGCACCAGCAGGACTCTCCATCCCTTCAAAGAGGTTCACTATAATGGCGTCAACCTTGAGCTTTGTTATATCACCGGATACGACCTTGATCTTCATTTCCAATCCTCACTCGTCCTTCATAGCTTCATAATATCGAAAACAGGGTTGGGATGCAATAATAAGGGGAAATTGTGCATTAGCGGTTTGCCTCTCGCACAATCTTGTCGATCACTGGGGCTATGTCCTTGGAGGTGTCAACGGCGAAGTGGTTACGGCGGATCTTTTGGGCCGAGGATTTCATCTTCTGGTACACCCACCAGTCGGCGTCCGATTTATCATTGCGTTCGGTAGTGGAGGGGCGATCGTTAAGTCGCTGGCGCACCAATTCTGGGGGAGCCTCCACGCGCACGAGAATTAGCTTTGCACCAAAGGTGTCGGCAATGCGGTAGAGGTGCTCCCGGTGGCGCTCTACTAGGTTTGTGGCATCGAAGATGAGGGGTATCCCTGTTCGTAATAGCTCTTCAATCAGGCGGTGGCAGGCTTGGAAAAGACGATTGCTTTCCTCAGGACTGTAATTTGGGGAAGGAGAGATGACCTTACGCAGGTCATCGCTCTCGAGAATGGGGAAGGGAAGGCGCTCAGCGAGCTTTCGACAAAAGTAGGATTTCCCGGTGCCTGGCAGGCCACTGACCATAATAAAAGATGGGTTAACCATGGGCTCAAGCAGTTCGCCCAGGCTTTCTCTCAGTCTTCTGACATCTTCAGCGAGCTCCATCTTGCCTCACTGGTAGGGGAGTATCCTGCACGCCGCCGCAGGTGATAGGAGTCATCCTTCAACGTAGAAGGCGAGTCCCAAGAGTCCACGTCCTGTAGCGTATCCCATTATAGGGCTGAATTCACTGAGCCACAGTTCTGCACAATTGAACTCGGATGATACCCTATCCTTGAGCGTTTCAGCCTCCTCTAGTGCATCGGCATGTACTACTGCCACATGCACTGCTTGTTCCTCTACCTCATCCCTCATCATCTTGAGGAGGCGGTTCAACCCTCGCTGTCTAGTTCTAGTTACGCCAGCAAAGCGGACCAAACCATCGGAAATGGTGAGTATCGGCTTGATGTTGAGGGCAGATCCTGCCTGCGCCGCAACCTTCGGTATGCGTCCTGACCGGTGTACATGGCGGATGGTTTCGAGAGCCATGACTAAATGTACTTTCCCTTTCACCTCCTCGGCCGCTTTGATAGTCTCAGTGAGGCTCTTGCCCTGAGCTGCTGCCCTTGCTACCGCCAGTACGATAAACCCCTCTGCTGCGGCAGCATTCCTGGAATCTAAAAGCTCGATCGTGGTGTGAGGAAACTCTTGTTTGGCTAGCGCTACCGCCAACTGGGTTGAGCTGTGTTGAGCGCTGAGCTTGGAGGAAACAGTGATACAAAGGATGCTTTGAGCCCGCCTACTTAGCTCGCGAAAAACCTCGAGAATCTCGGGAGGGGAGGATGCGGAAGTTACGAATCGTTCAGGATCCTTTTCTATAAGTTGGTATGCCTCGGAAGGGCTTATATCGAGATATTCCCTGTATACATGGCCATCGAAATCGATCCTTAGCGGTACGATACCTATCTCGTAATGCTCTATCTGTTCCCTGGTGAGGCAAGCTATGGTGTCGGTGGCAATGGCAACATTCTGCATAATTGGTTCCTCAATCGGCATAAAATGAAATAGCCAGTAGACCCGGCCCAGCATGAACTCCCATCACGGGGGTGAAGTCGGTGAGATAAAGCTCAACGCAGTTATACAGGGAGGCAATCTGGGACTTGAGTTTCTCTCCCTCTTCCAGTTCATCACCGTGGTGCACCATAACATGCACCGGGGAGTCCCCGACCCGTTCAGCCATTATCTCCAGCATACGCCTCACCGCTTTGGATTTGGTTCTGGGGCGTGCCACAGGTGTTGTTTCTCCTATAGCAGTAGAATGCTCGACGATAGGCTTCATGTCCAGCAATGCTCCAGCCCAGGCTTCTGCCTTGGCGATGCGACCTGTCCGCGCCAGATAGTAGAGAGTATCCAGCATGAAGATGGAGTTTACCTTAGCCTTCATATCCTGGGCCGCCTCGATCGCCTCGGCAAGGCTTGCCCCTTCTTGTGTGGCTTTGGCTGCTGCCAGAACGATGAAGCCCAGGGCGCCAGCCACGGCTCGGCTATCCATTACCTCGATAGTGGTGCTGGGCAATTCCGCTTTAGCCATCTCTTTAGCTAACAGCGCTGTGTCAAACATTTTACTCTGCAGCCCAGTGACGGTGATACAGAGAATGCTTTCCGCCTTCTCGCTTAATTGGCGATAGGTCTCGAGGATTTCCCCTGGGGATGGAATGGAGGTGGTGGGCAGTGCCTCTTTCTTTCGCATAATCCGGTATACTTCGGTGGGGCTCATGTCAATCCCATCGCGATAGCTCCTATCCTCGTAGATTATCAGGAGTGGTACTAACGCAATATCGTACTTGCTCACCAGTTCTTGTGGTAGACAACATGTGCTATCGGTGGCAACAGCAACTCTATCCATCACAACCTCCTTTGAAAGCCGTGTCCTCGGAGTTTCTCACCTAACTTGAGGAACTTCCCCTTTTGCATTTTCGACGCTACACTAGATAGGCAAGGCGTGCGATAACTAGCAGAAGAATAATAGCAATTGCACGGGTGATATCAAACCCTTCGATCTAGGGTTCACCCATTAGCTCCCCAGCTCCTTCGCCTTTTCATATGCTGCGATGACGGCTCGAGCGAGCAGGACTCTGAGGTCTCCCTCCTCAAGCTGAAGCAATCCCTTTTCTGTTGTCCCCCCTGGGGAAGTAACCTTTTCCCTCAACTCCTTGGGGCACTTGGACGTCTGTTGAGCAAGACGTGCCGCTCCTAGGACCGTATGTAAGACTAACTCCTCTGCCATTGCTCGGGGCAGGCCGATCTCCACTGCAACGTCGATGAGCGCTTCCATGACCAAGAAGATGTAGGCAGGACCGCTGCCACTGACTGCGGTGGCCATATCGATGTATTTCTCGTCGGGGACATAGACCTCCTTACCCAGTGCTCCCAGAATGGACTGTGCTGCCTCCTTTTGGCTCTTGCTCACTTCGCTTGAGGCAGTCCAGACGGTCATTCCCTCGCCGATCTGAGCCGGGGTATTAGGCATAGCCCGAACCACTGCGCTGTGCCCCAGGCTGTTGGTGATGGTGGCAGTAGTCGCCCCAGCGATGATGGAAAGGACGAGCTGATGTGGCTGGAGGCCGCCTCTGAGTTCCTCCGTTATCGCTTTCAGGTTTTGAGGCTTGACGGCTAGAACCACAACATCTGAGGCCTCCACCGCCTGGCGGTTGTTGTGAGACGTCTCAATACCATAGCCCTGCTTCAGGCTGGAAAGACGCTCCAGGCTGATATCGCTGGCTGTAATGTCTCGGGGCATGGTTAACCCTTTAGCGAGAATACCCTTGATTATTGCCTCGCCCATGACCCCACCACCGATAAAGGTGGTTTTCATCTAACCAACATCTCCCTCTAGTAATATCCGTCTTATTTCATCCTGAGATTTTTCCTTAAAGGATATCTGCCTTCGACACCGCACGTCCCGAAAGGCTATCTCTTCCGCGTCCGTATTGATTTCGCCCCCTAGAAGGATAATCAGGTCATCGCCTCCCTTCGACTTGAGCCGCTTGGTATGCTGATAAATGGCTTCCGCAAGGGGAGCGATGTCAGTATTATTGGTTGTAACCGTAATAAAGGTGGCAACCCCTCCACCACGGAAGGATGCTCCTAAACGCTGCACACTGAGCTTTATGCCATCAATGGTCTCGAGGTCCCGCAACAAGTTATCTGGAGGCGTAAATGGCCCTGTCTGCAGTAGCATTCTTTTTTGATGTTCTATTGTCATTTTTTCTTCACTCCTCAAAAATAGCGCGTCCAATCCTCACCAGCGTTGCCCCCTCCTCCACGGCAATCTCAAAGTCGTCGCTCATTCCCATGGAGAGGTGCTCCAGTCCCAGGGAGTTGCGAAGCTGTTGTAGCCTTCGGAATATGGGGCGGACCTCTTCGGAGTCCCTCACAAAAGGAGCGATGGTCATCAGCCCCTTCACCTCGAGGTTGGGCAGACGAGCGACCTCTTCTGCTGCCTTGGGCAAATCTATCATAGAGAAACCAGTCTTCTGCTCTTCTCCTGAGATGTTGACCTGGAGCAACACAGGATAAATGTTTTGAGCACGCTTGCTTATAGCATCTGCCAATCTGACCGAATCCATGCTATGGATTATATCAAAAATCTCCACTGCTGTCTTAACCTTGTTAGTCTGAAGACGTCCCACCATGTGCCATGTGGGGCGCGGTTCAAGGGCAGACAAGCACTCTGTCTTTGTCTTAGCATCTTGAACCCTGTTCTCGCCAATGTGTCGCACGCCAGCTTCCACTGCAATTCTGATATCGCAGGGCTCGACCCCCTTCGTGACAGCGACGATGGTTATCTCATCGGGTGACCTGCCTGCCCGTTCTGCGGCGCTGGCAATACGCTTCTTGATCTCTTGTATATTCCGCTCTATGTACATATCAGCAAACACCACACTTTCGGCATTCGGTCGGTGGGCAGGGTGGGGTCTCTTTGCCCAGGCGCGCCTGCTCAAGCTCGGACTCAAGATAGTCATTATTAACCCCTGAATCGATGTTTGACCAGGGCAGCCTCTCGCCAAGCGGTATCTCTCTGTTGACATAATATCCTGCGTCAAGGGAGCACTGCTCCATTGCTCGACGCCATGAAGAGAGTGTTGTTCCTTCCATTTTAGCCAGCACCTGGGCGAGCCTGGCATCGCCTCTTGAGAGAATCCCCTGTATAACCATCCAATTTACACTTTCCGAGGTAAGCTCAATGCCCTTTGGCTTAAGGCTATTCTTAAGCAGAGAGAGGCGGCTCGTAAGGATTTCGGCGCTGGTCATCGGAAGCCATTGAAAGGGAGTGCCCGCCTTGGGTACAAATGGCTCCACAGTGAGAATGATTCGACTCCCGGCCTTTTTCTGGTCGATGTGTCCTTTAAGGGCAAGGGTTAAATTGATAATATCTTTGATATCATCATCGGTCTCTGTGGGCAGGCCGATCATGAAATAGAGCTTGAGGTGCTTGAAACGGTGCTCGGCGACCATTGTAGTCGCTTCGATGATGTCACTATCAGTCACGCCCTTGTTAATGACTTTACGTAGTCTATCCGAGCCTGCCTCGGGGGCCAGGGTGACGGTTTGTGTGCCGCTTTGCGCCAGCTCCCTGAGCACTACTGGCGGCAGGGGACAAATCCTCAGGGAGCTGACAGAGATCTGTGCCCCCATGTGTTGCAACCTGGTCACAAGCTCTTCTATCTCCGGGTGGTCGGAGGGTGAAGCTCCCAGAAGACCGATTCTTTTTCCCTGTTTCAGGCCGGTCTCAGCTTGGTTCAGTAGATTACCCAAAGAGCGATAGCGGAAAGGACGGAAAAGATAACCGGCAAGGCAGAAGCGGCAACCCCATCTACAGCCGCGGGTGATCTCTATAACATACATCTCTCCAAGCTCCGTCTCCGACGTGAGAATGACTGAGGTGGTGGCAAAATCATTGATGTCTCGTACCCACTGCCGGCAGATAATCTTGCCATTTTGAAGGGTGGGAACATAAATCCCAGGAAGAGAGGAAAAAGCCCGAAGAAGTTCGTCCTTGCTCCCTTTAATGCCTTCGCTGATAACCTCAACCACTGCTGGCAAAATGGCTTCCCCCTCTCCAATGGCGAAGCAGTCGAAGAAGGGGGAAAGAGGTTCCGGGTTGGCGGTGATGCAGGGCCCGCCGGCAATGACTATGGGATGGGAATCGTTGCGGTCAGCGGCAAATAGCGGGATGCCGCTCGATTTCAAAATATTGACCACGTTAAAGTAATCCAGTTCATAGGTGATGGAGAAAGCGAGGATGGCGAAATCGCTGAGGGGGCGCTGTGATTCAATGCTCAGGGGCTCTCTTGCTTTTTCATCCCAGAAGGCACGCTCACAGACAATGTTGCCGTAGCTATTTAAGAGGGCGTAGATCGTTTGAAAACCAAGGTTGGACATGCCCAGATAGTAGGCGTTGGGATAAACCAGGGCGATGGGGATTCTGCCACCCCAGTCCTTGAAGATGGTGCCCTTCTCCCTTAAGAGCTTGTGCCTTGCTTTTTTGCCCCACGTCGTCATTACCTTAGCAACTTCTCATTGCCTACCAAAGTGATATCAATAGACCGCCCGCAGTTGGGGCATGTTATCACTATACTTATTGGTTGTCTCATTACCCGCTCAGCGATGGCAGTAATCATGGTGTCAAGAGCGTCCAAACGCTGGTCCAGGAGGTCAATACGCCCCTGTAACTGCTCCAAGCTCAACGCCTCTTCCTTGGTTTTGATTTTCGTTTTCTGTGCCAAGTCGTTCCTCCTCTATCCTTACACCCAAACTAATAATACAATGCCCAGGATTATTAAAGCGACTCCAACGACGACGGAGACCCAACCCCCTACTCTTAGCTCGCTAGGTAGGATTAAGTCTGGCCAGTAGCCCAGGAAGCTCCTTAATTCCTCGCGCCGGGAAAGGACATCGCCATAGTCTTTCTGTTTATGCCTCGCCCAGAGCATAATGATTAAACCCAGGAAAACAAAAAGACCTCCAATGCCCATTATTATGTAGCTGTCAAGATTTGTCATAGTTCGATCTTCCTCCTTAACTGCATTTTGTATAGCCGCAGGCGTGGCAGATGTGACACCCCTCCTGATACACCAGCATGCCGCCGCATTCCGGACAGTACCCCCCCATATTCATCACATGACCATTTCCGCCAGGGTTGGTTGATGTGTCATCGCTTTTAATATGCTTCTCCAGCACACTGCCAATGGCATCGGGACAGGAGAGTACAGAATGGCCCTCTTCCCAGGCGATGGAGGGGCAGCGGATGCCTTTTAGGTTTTTTACCACTGACTCTATATTTACTCCAGACCGAAGCGCCAGGGAGATAAGCCTGGAAATAGCCTCAAGCTGCGCCGAGGCGCAGCCTCCCGC
>CAZZJX010000037.1:0-8469 GCA_964654845.1 uncultured Dehalococcoidales bacterium | reverse complement strand
GTCCAGGTAACATCGATGGTGTTGTTGCTGGACCAGGTGCTTACGGTATGGCTGGTGCTCTGCACACTGGTGGGGTCAGTGGGAGGTGTATTATCAAAGGTGAAATCACCTATACTGGAACAGATGCCGCCGTATGTAGTCACGGTTACCTTGCCACTGGATCCGCCTCCTACGACGGCGGTAATCTGGGTCGACGAGTCCACAGTGAAGCTTGACGCAGCAGTGCCGCCAAACTTGACGGCGGTGGGGCTAGTGAAATCACTGCCGGTAATGGTTACCGAAGTACCTGTGTTGGCTGCGGTCGGTGTGAAAGAAGTAATCGCTGGTGCAGGCCAAATAGTGTTAATCAACGCTCTGTTATAGCCATAAGACCTGGCGACGAAAGCATCCAAGTCACCATCACCATCAATATCTCCCAGAGCAATGTCCTCACCTACAACGAAGGATTGGCCACTGTCAGTAAAGGTGCCGCTGCCGTTGTTGAACCACACCTTACCACTGACGAAAGCATCTATGTCCCCGTCGTTATCAAGGTCCCCTAAAGCAACGACTGCGGATGAGCCCATAGACTGACCGCTATCGGTAAAGGTGCCGCTGCTGTTATTAAACCAGACACTGCCAGCGTGTAAAGCATCGAGATCGCCATCGCCGTCAAGATCTCCAAGTGCAACCTGACCGCCCGTGCCTAGAGACTGACTACTAGCGGTAAAGGTGCCGCTGCCGTTGTTTAGGTATAATTTACTTTTATCAGATGAAGCGCTAACGAAAGCATCATAGTCACCGTCGCCATCAACATCTCCAAGGGCAACGTCCCTAGACCATGCATCGCCTAGAGTCTGACTTTGTATAAAGATGCCGCTGCCATTGTTCTTTAACACTCTGTCAGGTTCACCCCCAAATCGAGCCACGTATGCATCGCGGGCGCCGTCACCATCAAGATCCCACAAGGCAACAGCTAGGTTGTTTCCTGCATCCCACCACCCTTGTGAGGTTACGGTAAAGGCGGCACCGCCGCTATTAAGCCACACCTGGTTTCCATTATGTTGGGTGACGAAAGCATCAAGATGGCCATCACCGTTAAGATCCCCAATGGCTACCTCTGTGCTCGTAGAATTGCCACCTAATTCCTGTCCGCTATCTACGAAAGTTCCCGAGCCAGTATTCAGCCATACCCTGTTTGGCCGCCAATAACTGACAACAAAAGCATCAAGGTCACCATCACCATCAAAATCACCTAAGGCGACACCTTTATCGTCTGTATCATCTGAACCAATATCCTGCCCGCTGTCTATGAAATAGCCGGTTGCCGCCAGTGCAGGCATCGCCGGTACTGTAAAACAAAGAGAGGTAATAATAAGAAACATAAGTAACACTCTTCTAACGTGCTTGGTGAAGAGAATCCAGGCGGCGTAACCAGGTATGGTTGAAAAAATTGCGAGAGAAGGGAGTGCAAGGACGTGACTAACCGCTACCAGCTTTATTGCCTTGTCTATCTTTCCCATGCGTTACCTCCGGAGGTGACTCTGCCAAGAATAGAACAAACCGGCTCTCGCAAGTCGGTTCCACCATTGAACCTCCACTCCCCGTTGACCCTGGTAGGTTCCACCCAACCATCAACAGGAGGCCGGCCCTTGACGGGCTGGAGAAAGTCTATATTGTGTCTTCTATCCTAGTGTCATCCAGCCATATTATAATCTCCTAGGGTGGCATGTCAATTACTTCACAGAGAAGGCAAACGGTATCAAATAGCTATACGCATCGCTGGACAAACATCCCGATGTTTGTCCAACGGTAGTAATTGTAAGAGAACGAGGGGGGAGCATTTCAGCACCCCTCTGCATTTTCGATTGAACATTTTGACGGAATGTGCAGTACTACCTGAGATTATTCTAGAAAGCAGATAGCCTCTTTCCCGATCAGGCCAATAGTTACAGAGACGTATTTAGCAACCTATTATGCTTTTAAGCTAGCGATTATTCCGTTTTGTCTATTTTCTTCATTATACCGTCCTTATCCAGTGCGGTGCAGATTATCTTCCGGGCGGAGATAAAGGGCATTCCCTCATTGATTTGGACGACTGAAGCTACCTGCCCAGAGTGCGTGGTTACCCTTGATATCCCACGGTTCAATTTGTCAGAGCTATCACAAGGCGGTATGGGCAGGGAAAGCATGACCTTATCAAAATCACGTGCCCCCACTAACCTCGGCTTCGGAGATGCTCCGCGAGACGGCAGGCTGTCTCGCTGCTCAATGTTACCATAAGACAAAGTCCTTCATGTTTAGAATCGACTTTGTCTCAATACAGCTTATGTTCTATAATTCCCCGCGAGTCCGATACTAATGTAGCTGCCGGTACGCCCGGATATACCGTAACGCATATTTATCCCTGCCCATCAATACTTCAGTGGCCAGTATTGCCGAACGTACTTTAGCAACATTAACCACCGGGCAATTAACTCCGGCGTTGATTGCCAGTGTCAGGAAACTGTTATTGAGTACTTCTCGTTCCGGTAAACCAAACGAGACATTACTGGCACCCAGAGATTGATTCACCCCAAGTTCTTCCCTGACCCGGCGAATGGTATTAAAGGTCGTGACCGCCGCAAAGGTATCGGTAGCAACAGTCATTACCAGACAATCAACGATAACATCTTCACGTGGAATACCAATGGCTTCGGCCCTTTCTAGTATTTTGTGTGCAATCGCGGTACGTCGGTCAACATCATTGGGAGTTCCCTCATCATCCATCGTCAACGCACTGACAGCGGTACCATACTCTTTAACCAGCGGTAATATCTCGCTTAATACACTTTCCTGCCCTGTCACCGAGTTTATGACCGGTTTGCCTTTATATACTTTCAGGGCTGCTTCCAGTGCCTTCGGGTTATCGCTATCGATGCACAAGGGTACATCTACTACTTCGGCAACTGCCTTCACAGCTTCCGGTAATAGCTCAACTTCGTCAACTCCCGAGGCGCCAACATTGACATCCAGTACATCGGCGCCAGTCTTGACCTGTCTCAGAGCATCACGCCGGACTATCGACAGGTCGCCTGCTTCCAGTTCAGCGGTAAGTTTGTTCCTGCCGGTCGGATTGATACGCTCACCTATCAGCACCACCGGCTTTTCGTAGCTGATGACTACCTCTTTGGTAGCACTGGTAATTCTGGTTTCTATCATTTAACAAGCTCCTTTTAGCCAATATTCACTCTGACATACTGTATTGACAACATGCTTGTCAGACAATAACCGCTTTACTCTACTTCTACTCGCTTATGGTTAATTATCCGGTAGCGGCCAAGAACCCCCGCTTCAATGAAGGTATCCATGAAATGAGGATTATTCCCCAGTTCAATGTAACCGACCCCCGAAGCAATTTCCTGTGCCAGTAGTCGTTGTTGGCGAGATACCAAAGCAAGTTTTGCCCCAAACCCGGCAGCATTACCAACCTGTTTAATCCTCTCTATTGGTAATGACGGCAGCATACCGATTATCATGGCACTGGTAATATCTATATAGCTGCCAAAGGCTCCGGCAATAATAACTTGTTCTATCTGTTCTTCGGAACATTCACCATCTTCAAGTAATATCTGGATACCCGAACGAATTGCTGCCTTTGCCATCTGGAGCTGTCGTACATCCTTTTGTGTAATCACTACTTCAGGATGAGCATCACCACCATTGCTACCGGCAATGACGAATTCTCTGATTGTGCCTTCTTTGCGTACCAGGAGCTGATTATTCACCATCCGCCCGCTTTCATCAATGACACCGTTACTATACAACTGCGCCATAGTATCCACGATACCGGACCCACATAACCCTACCGGCGGCGCATCATTGATTGTCTGGTAGCTTACTTTCCCGTCTAATATTCTGACCTTCTCGATTGCCCCATCCGTCGCCCGCATACCGTCCTTGATATGGCCGCCTTCAAATGCCGGGCCGGAAGCACAGGAAACCGAGGTAATTTTACCATTATGTATCAGGGAGACCTCGGTGTTGGTACCGATATCAATGGCGACCACCGGTTTACCCGCTTTGTAAGCCTCAGTAGCCAGCAGCATGGCCACGTGGTCACCCCCCACAAAACCGGCGATATTAGGCAGCATGTGCAGATATGCCCCAGCCGCAATAGTCAGACCGATATCCCTGGCCTTGATATCCACAGCATGGCTGACCGACGGTACATATGGAGATAGAGCCAGTTGTTTCACCGGCAGGGCTAGTAACAGGTGATGCATGGCCGTATTGCCAGCGATCACGACTTCAACTACTCTTTCGGTGCTGGCATTCATCTCAGCGCACATTTCACCGGTCATATCGTTCAAGGCACTGACGACCACATGTTGTAACGTACCTGCGCTCTCTGGTGACCCCATGGCAATATTCATCCGGCTAATGACATCTTCCCCGTAGCTTATCTGGGGATTCATCATACCCCGGGTAGCCAGTGTCTTGCCGGTTGCCAAATTTACCAGATATCCGGCAATCTTGGTGGTACCCAAATCTACGGCCAGGCCAAGCGGCACTGCGTCAGGAGGATGCACCGCGATTACCTGATTATCATGCACCGATATCTGACAGTTCCATTTCATAGCCCTGAGTCTATCGGATAGTGTCTGTAAAACATGAAGGTCAACACGGCTACATTGCAGATTATAGCGCCGGTTCAACACCTCCAGCAGACGCTCGCTGTCTGCCTGTAAATCATGAAGGCTCGGCGGGGTAAGTTCAATCGGGTATGTCTGTACCCGTGGCTCCAGCTCAAAAGCGGTCTCCAGCCCCTCAACCTGAGTTCTCTGTGGTGTTGTCATAGAATCAGGCGGGATATGTATTTTGCAGTCGCCTTGCGGATATACCTGGCAGGCCAGCCGCCAGCCCTCTCTTAATTCCTCCGGTGAAAACGCATCTAGTTCAGCAGAACTGGCTTCGGAAACAGCTCCCTTCATGAGCTTCACCTTGCAGGCTTGGCAAGTTCCAATACCGCCGCATATATTATTGATACCCACCCCTAGACGGCGGGCACAATCTAGAATAGTTTCATCCGGCCGACAATTTCCCCTCCTGCCAGCTGGTTCAAAGTCAACTATAAAAGATACCATTGAATATTCACCTGATACTGTACCTTCTCTAATTCGTACATTTTCACTATTTATATGCGTAATCCAAATACAAGAAAGGGTAATGTATAAGGACTATACTTTTCTATGGTTTATAATTCTTTGCGGTATCTATCATGATTTTTAGATTCTCAAACTGAGAATCAATCGGGACTGCTCAGGCAACTCCTAAGATAAAACCGCTTCCAGCCCCAACCACATCAATCAGTTTCTTACAATATTCTTCTACTTCATCAGTAGTACCCAGGGTTAATAATGCCGGCGGAACATCACCCATAATACAGATATGGTCTTTGAGTAGCTCTTTTGCTTTGAAAATATCAGTGGTACTATCAAGCTGCATAATACATTTACCTGCTGGCAGTTCTTTCAGATAAGGCAGATTGAGAGTCCAATCCTGGTCAAAATGGAGGATCGGTGTGATACCCTCAGCGACGAGAGCATTCACCATCTTCTTAATATAAGGAAGTTCAAACCGCTCGAATACCTTCACCGGGAAGTACCCGCTACCACCCCTCTCCAGTATCAACGTAGCTGTGGGGATGCCGGTCGATAAATCTATCTCGCTGGCTTTAACACTTTCAATTGTAACTTCAATAAGGTCATCAATCATGGCATCCATAACGGCCTCCACTTTATCAGGAATACGGTGGATATCCATCATGAAATTCATCATCGAGCGGGCACAGGAAAGCATCATTAATGGAGGGAAAGGACCGGCACCACCGGCAATCGGGTACCCTTTTTCTAGCCAGTATTTTCTACCCTCTTTCATTGCCTCAAGTTCTTTCTGTTCCCGGGCTTCTATCCTGGCGTGATATTCCGCCACATCCCAGCCGCGGAACTTTGGGTAGTAATCGTATATGAAGCCTTTCCATCCCTTTTCGATTATCGTATCGTAATCTTCATGCGTGATTACTTCTCTTTCGTCCCACTGTATAACCTCATCCTCCGGAATATCTTTACCTGGCACTTTGACTATCATTGGTGCTTCCAGTATATCCCTGACACGTGTCGTCATTCCGCCGCCGACAGCCATATCCCAGCCACCCAATTCATCAAAGACCTCTTTTGCCGCTTGTGGCCCGAGACTACGGTTTCTGAAATATTCTCCCTGCGTTATGCCTTTATACCGACAGGGAAATTTGTAGTTCATCATTACCCAGACTGGGGTACGGTCACTTTCCTCGTGCTTAATCGCCGCCTCAATTCTTGCCTTGCGGCTCCCCATGTTTTCTTTAATCATTTCCCTTTCCTTTCAATGAATCATGGTTTTTCCTAGGTTGGTATATTATTGCATATGACCTGTCCCTAAATAAGGATACCACTTTTTAAGTAGATACCCACGGGCAAAGCCCGTGGAACTCTGCCCTTCGGATTATTAGAGTTACCGGTGGCAGGCTTTGGTTGAGTACGTCCGGAACTCATTATACTCCTTCCGACATCAGTAGTAAGTCTGCTCAGTAATGCCTAGCCTCCGGCTGACCTCGCCAACTTTGGCGCCCGCCTCACCCTCTTTAAGCACGGATATCATCTGTTCCTCGGTGTACTTCCTGGCTTTCATGAGTCCTCCTGTCGATTATTAATATTACAGGAAAACTCTAAGAGCAACTGGCCTAGTTTTTGGAGGGAGGGTCAGTATCTATCATAACTTTTAGATTCTCAAACTGAGAATCGGGCAATTCGGGGGGTTGACACGACGAGAATTCTATGATAGCGTTGATTGATTGATTAGTCAATACTCAATCACAAGGAGATTACAAATCGACTAGGAAGGCACATGTACTGAGGATTGACGAATCAGTCAATACTCAGTACCAATAGTGACAATGAGTAGAGAGAAACCCGTCGTAAGGAAGATCCGTACGCGCTCAAAGGACAATGTCTTGGTAGAAGAGCGCCGTATGCATATCGTTCGGTCCGCCACTCGTCTGTTTGTCAGGAACGGATACCAGAACACCAACATGAGGCAAATAGCTGAGGCTTGTGGTATGTCTTACGGGTCCGCGTACCACTACATCGGCTCAAAGAAAGACGTACTCTATCTCATTGTGAACTTTGCCATAACCTCCGGCGTGCAGCGTGTCGAGTCTATCCGAGAGAGAATATCAGGACTAAACCCTGAGGAATCTCTGAGGGAGGCTATCAGGGCATATCTGGAACACGTTGAGGACCTGCAGGACATGTTCAACGTCATCAATCACGCGATGGTCAATCTCTCTGGTGCTGAGCGCATTATGGTTTTTGAAGCTGAGGATCGAGTGATGGCTTTCTTCGAGGAGGTCATAAGAAGCGGCATTGAAACCGGGGTGTTCGTTACCAGTGATTCCTTCATGGCTGCCTCCAGCATCGTTATCCTGGCGCAGGCGTGGGCACACAGGCGCTGGTTCCTCAGAAAACGCTACTCCCTTGCAGAATATGCCGATGAGCTAGCCAAACTCATGCTTGGTAGACTCGCGGTCGACGAAGGTCCGTAGTCAAATGCCGGGAACACGGTAAAAGAAGGTAACCAAGAGGGCGCTGAGTCCCTCGACTTGACCCGGGTTCGTAACCAAGCGATGTAAGGAGCAAATGGTACTACCCTGCGTAATGCCGGGTGTGTCTAGAGGGAATTCTAGTTGACGGAGGAATTTATGACAGACTACTACGCGGCAATTGCTGAAGCGATCCAGGAAGGAGACCGGGACAGGGTTACCAGTCTCGCCGAAGAAGCATTAGCTGGAGGCAATACGGCAGTTGAAATCCTCGAGAAAGGAATGGTGCCCGGTATAGAGGCTCTGGGGGAGAGGTTCAAGACGGGCGAATTATTCCTTCCGGAGATACTGATTTCTGCCCGGGCAATGAAGAAGGGTGTGGAGGTACTCGCGCCCCACTTTCCCAAGGAGGGAGTAGACAAGCGCGGTACTGTGGTAATAGGCACTGTCGAAGGGGACATGCACGACATAGGTAAAAACCTCGTACAAATGATGCTGGACTGCGGCGGATTTCGTGTCATCGACCTGGGAGTGGATGTTACCACCGAGGCATTTGTAGATGCCGCTCTTAACTACGAGGCGGACATCGTGGCCATGTCTGCCCTCCTGACAACCACCATGACCAATATGCCGAAAGTCATAGATGCGTTGCGTCAGACCAACCTCCGTAATAAGGTCAAAGTGATGATTGGCGGAGCGCCCGTCACCCGCAGTTATGCCGACGAGATTGGAGCCGAGGGGTTTGCCGAAGACTGTACCGGCGCAATCGACGAAGCCAAGCGTCTCATTGGCGTGTGAAACCTAACCAAAGGAGAGTAATCGATGACTGAGTCTACAAGAGAACGGTTCCATGGGATAGCACAGTTCAAGCG
>CAZZJX010000036.1:7268-8581 GCA_964654845.1 uncultured Dehalococcoidales bacterium | reverse complement strand
TGGAGAAAGCTCCAACTCGATTACTATTGGGATTTGTTTATGTGGCAAGGCTGCGAGAATGTCGTTCACCAAAGGACTGAATTGCCATAGCCAGTAAGATATCATGTCGGTAAAGCCAACGTATTTCGAGTGAAGCTGCTTCTGGTTATCTTTTTTGTAATCGGGCCCAATAGTCCAAATGTTGAAGGGACCTAATTGCACTAAGTCAGCAGCCCTAGCACCAATATCATTGATTGGTATGTATATTGGAATGTCTTCACTGTAGCGACAGGTCACTTCTACAACATAACCGTACTCATATGCAGGAGCACCATGCCTGTCGCGTTGATGCGCGACCTCTCTTACAATCTCTCCTCTTACAATCTCTCCAGTGAAGCCTGGGATAATCATCAAGTGGGTGGGGAGACTTTGGTCTGACATGTAATAGCTGTGTTTATACTTCCGATAGAACTGAAATTCATTCAACTGTTCGAAAGAGAATATTTCGGTCTTGTCGTGCATTTGTTCCTTAGTGCGCGCGTACTTGAGGAGGACCAATGGGTCACCGCCTTCAACCAATGCAATTGTCTCTAACTCGGATGCACGCATGCATAGCCAGACCTTACCATACGGAACGGATCTGTTCTTGAATCCCAACGATACCCCTCGGCCCAACGATTGAAGCAATACCAAATCAATTATTTCGTTAGGTGGGTGTTGTTGACTGAATAATGCTGTTTCAGTGTCTGCGCTTAGATTATGTAGGGGGTCGCAAAACCTCTGACCTTCCCAGTAGCCGAACACCTTGTCACTTGGATAATCGCTGAGGTCGTCGGTTATGAGTTGAACATACAGGGCTTTGTCCCGGTCTAAGACGAACAGACCCGCGAGAAATGGCTCATCATTATTCGAGGGGTCAAACTGTTGAGGTTCTATTTGCATGTAGTCAAGCATCTCAATAACATTTGCCCAGACCGCGAGGCGATATTGCCTTGCCAACTCTTTGGATAGATTCTGTTTTATTGCTTCGAGAATCAAATGATGCCGTAGGGTCGCCAATAACACGCAGGGCTGAGAAACAACTATTTTATTGTCGAGTGCTATCAATGGCTTAACATGCAGAGGACCATTGCCAAGGTCATATTTACTGGCTTCAATATCGCCGAGGCCAGCAATAAGGGGGTGTAGCGCGTTTAAAAGCGAGTCTCCAGGTATCAAGTATCGAGAGAGGTCCTCAGTGGTAAAAATAAGTGACTTCTTAAGATTCTGCAAAATCGTATTGGAAGGCACCACCACGTCCCGAGAACTAACTGGGTCAATTCCTCTTTTCATTC
>CAZZJX010000036.1:0-7258 GCA_964654845.1 uncultured Dehalococcoidales bacterium | reverse complement strand
TTGAGAATGGCTGTTGTAATGGTACTGGCCTGCTGTATAAACTCCGGAGGAAAAGGAGAATCTCGACTTAAAAATATTGCCTTTGTGAGATTTCTAAGTACGTAAGTCGCATCATCAACAATCCCAGGGAATACAACGTATGAACCGCCTTCAAATGTGAAGGCTTCAGTAAACATTTGTTCGGAAGGGTCTTCGGAATGGCCGATTGGCCCTGTGGTAATTGTGGAGCTATTACAAATCTGTTTAAGACGTTTCAAACTGATTTCTGGCTGATGGGGAACGTATTGTTGGCTGGCGACTGCGTGGGCCAGGGCGTCTAGAGGCATAGCGTGGTCTGCATTTGCAGGCATTAGCTGCAAAGCTGCAATTTTGGACAGCAGGTCAAGTTTATCAAACGGGCTTGTTTCTTTTACTATTTCTTCAAGCATAGCTACACCAACCGATAAACACTGTGTCTTACGTAATAATACAACAGAAGCATTATCATTCCCAAAACAGTAGTCTTTTTATTTTCTCTTGGTTCTCTTTTCTAGGTGGTGATAAACGCACGCTACTAGGCAGGTAATTGTAAGGGAAAGACCGGCTGAAGTACGAGAATAGTATGTTGCAGTTTCTTGACAGGTCACTTAATGAGTGTTTGTTACACCGGCAGATATAGAGCAGCGAGACCTGCTGGAGGTAATCGAGGACCGATATCAGTTAGGTGCCACCATCATTGCCAGCCAGTGCTCCTTCGGTGACTGGCATCCCAACCTCGGCGACCCTACGTTGGCCGATGCCATCTGTGACCAGCTGCTGCACAACGCTTACAGGATAGAGCTTAGAGGCGATTCCATGCGCACAAGGTCATCGACATAGGACAAGAGAAACGAGGAAAAGGAGACTGTTGTAAATGACTGATAAACTGGGTTAGACTGTTTCTACCCCGCGCCATTCCCCACCCCCTTTTCGGGGTGACCGGTTTGCCCCGGATAAGTGGCCGTTTTCACCGGAATCCGCATCCTCCGTTATGGTAGACATTCAATTACCAGTCACCGACCGCACCATCCGGGTAGAATGTTCGCCGGAGTATTTCCTGCTGGAAGGGATGTTTTTTTACCTCAGTTTCATTTATTTCAATACCGAGACCGGGTCGGTGGTTGGCACGCACAATCATCCCTTTGTTATCAATATTGAAACCCTCCTTGACCACATCTTGCCGCCAAGGCACATCATTATGAACGGTCTCACAGATAATATAACTGGGTGTCACAAAACCAAATTCAAGTGAGGCAGCAGTGCTCACCGGTCCCTGAGGATTATGTGGTGCTATGGCGACACGGTAGGCCTCAGCCAATGCAGCGATGCGTCGCGCCTCGCTGAATCCTCCACAGTGAGTCAAGTCCGGTTGAATAATGCTACAGGCTTGTTTTTCTAAAAGCTCACGGAATGCATATTCACCGGAAAGTCTCTCGCCAGTCGCAATCGGCGTAACTACCGCCCTCTGTATTTCGGCCAGGCCAGCGACACTCTCTGGCCAACATGGTTCTTCGAGCCAGTAAAGACCAAACGGTTCGAGTGCCTTAGCAAATAACAAGCCCATACGGGGCGAAGGCCGTGCATGGCAATCTACTATAATATCGATGCTGTCTCCAACGGCATCTCTCATTGCCCTCACGCATGCCTCGGCATACTTGATTTGATTAAGCCCTTCGATGGGCATCGTTTCCGGAACAGCCATAGCTTTGAATGCAGTGAAACCTTCCTCTACCGCCCTTTGTGCCAGTTCTCCGAAACGCACAGCGTCCGATGGGCTCGTTCCGTAAAAGTCTTCCATCCTACCACCACCTAGGTGACAATAGGTACGCACGTAGTCCCGGACCGGCCCGCCCCAGAGTCTATGACAGGGCACACCATGAATCTTACCCATAATATCCCACAGTGCAAGGTCAATACCACTTATTGCTGTTGCCCGGATAATACCGTTGCCATGCCAGAAGTACTGACGGTACATCATTTGCCAGATGTGTTCAATTCTCGTTGGGTCTTCACCAACAATCAGTTGAGCCAGGTCCTCGATGGCGCCCACAACTGCTCGTGTGTGCCACTCCAGTGTTGCCTCGCCCCATCCCCACAACCCAGCTTGGTCAGTCAATACCTTGACAAAGACCCAGTTGCGCATGCGAGCACTGCAGACAAGTGTCTCAATTGCTTTGATTTTCAAAGTGCCCTCCCTTTCGGATAGCATCGGTGGCTGGTCAGTGAGACAATTTCCTAAAGTATTTTTCTGAGTAGTGCCAGTGACTCATCAATCACCTTTTCAGCTGCGCCGTGAGTCACCGGGCTATTCCAGACTCCATAACCACCTTGTTCGTAGTCATATTCCATAGGTATGTAGGCAAAAATCCCGTTTGAATAGCCGGAGAATATAGTGTTCTGGAATGGCGACTGATTTCTAATTTCCGCACCTATTTCAGCAAACGGTTCTCCTTGTATACACACTAGAGCCAGGCAACCGATACGCATAACCTGTAGCTCAATATCGGCAGTCTTCCTTCCATGATAATTACGGGTATGTCCAAGTTTCATTCCTATCCGTTTCGCCAACATTGAACACCTTTGGATTTCCTTTTCGTCCCCTTTAAGCCTCGCTTCGGTCAGGTCTGCTGATTTCCGTTCGTAATCCGCCGTGACCTCCTCAATACTGGGTAAATCAATGAGTGGTAGTTCAATTGTCTTCGTAGCCACAAGTAATGTTCCATCCGGCTCTGAATCTACCTCATCGGCATAGATTCCCAACTCAGCCCCTGATTCAAGCACTTCTAAAAGCTTTCCGGTTCTCGGCAGGGTATCAAGCCCAAGCGCCACCTTACTGGCTTCCAGACCCAGAAGTCGACCAACCCGGTGATAATCAGACGACTGACTACTGAAGGACTCCTTCGGGTGTACATTACCCGCAGCGCCTTGTAGAAATAGGCATTTACCACCAACAATATCCTCCACAGTTCGTCTCAGCACCCCGGGATAGTCGGGGGTGATAAGAGAATTGCGGTACGCCATAATCGTTGGGTGACAGGAGTAGTTAACAAGCGTAGCAATCGGCTGCTCTTGCTCATCATCAATGCGGGCAACCACCATTTCGTGATCAGCAAATCCGTCCCAGTTTCTCCCCAGGATTATACGTTTCTGCTCCGGGTGCCAGAGACGACGGTTTACTGCCACCTGAGAATGTCCTAACCCAGCGGCAATTCGTGCACGACGCAGGTTACGCTGTGCCTCCCACACCGCACCGGCGATACGCTCAGGTAAGGAATTTACATAAGCTGGTATCATTTCTTTCCCATCCGGGAACCATGCTGGCCAAAGATTCCCAGCTGAGTGAGTATGACTTGCCGAAATGCGGATATGATTCGCCTGTATGCCGGTAAGCCTGGTAATAGCTTCGCGGGTCGCTGTAACAAGAAACATCGGACAATCCAGCAGGTCGAGGTCGACAATAGCCACCTGAGTTTGCCCACTGGCAGCAACAAGTGCTGTTGCCCAGAGGTCCAGGTCAATTCCTTCAGCTCTAGTATGGATTTGAGCACCCCAGTTCGCATGGGTGATTCCTACTGGGGGTGTAATCACCGCACGGGCAGTAGCGGCTTTAAGTTGTGATAGCATTCAGTATTCACCTCCTCGTAATCCTAACGCACTTGCCAGCATATTGTGAATCTAACCGCACAAGTACATCCCTATTGACAATGCGGTAGATATAACCTACAGTATCATGTATATTGTATACCTATGTTCATTCAGCATCAAGAAGAGGTGTATTACAAGGTGAAGAGACAGCCTGTTTTTTCCACTGTGATTGACCAGACCCTTCGGCATAAAGTGCTTGATCTCATCCGTAATGCGATATTGACAGGTAAACTAGCTGCCGGAGAGCCTCTTCCGGAGAATGAGATTGCCAAACAAATGGGGGTAAGCCGGATGCCGGTACGCGAAGCGATGAGAGATCTGGAGCACGAGGGGTTGCTTATCAGTCATCCGCATCGGGGCACTGTGGTAGCAACCGTCGACGAGGATGAAGTAGACCAGCTTTACCTGTTGCGCGCCGAACTGGAAGGATTTACAGTTCGTTCATTGATGGAGAAGAATACCCCAGGCATAGTGACCAAACTTCAACAATTGCTAAAAGACATGGAAGCAAGCGCCAGTGAAGGAAACCTCACTGTGTTAGCAGAGAAAGACTTGGAGTATCACTGGACTATTGTCTCTAGTTCCGGTTATCAGATTCTGGCAAGAGTCTGGCGAAGTATGGATGGGCCTATACGTGTACGTCTATATCGTGCAATAACTGGAGTTTACCGCGAAGACCTCATCAGATACACAGCAAATTCTCATCAGTTACCCACAGATGCAATCGCATCGGGAAACATTGAAAGAGCTGTAGCGGCGATAAAGACACACATCATCGAAACCCGGACTGTGATAGAAAAAGGCTTAAACAATGAATAATTTTCACATCTTCATAGAATCAAGCGAGAATATCTGGCCGCTTTCTGTAGGGAGATTCATTTCCCGGTTATAACTATAGGAGGTCATTGCAATGGGTACATCAATCAAGATTAGCGTCATTGGTGCCGGCAGTGGACAGTTCTCGCTGGGCATTGTGCGCGATCTCTGCCAGATTAAAAGTCTGTGGGGTAGCACAGTCTCCTTTATGGATATAAATGAAGAACGTCTCAATGCTGTGTACAATGTCGCCACACGCTTTGCCAGCGAGTTGGGCGTTGATCTGACATTTGAGAAAACGCTGAACCGGAAGGAGAGTCTGCAAGGGGCTGATTTTGTTATCAATAGCGCCATGGTTATTGGCTGGACCGACCGCGGGGTTATGCAGGGAATTGCCCGTAAGCACGGCTACCGCAGTATCATCGGTCTGAGCCATTTTCTCCAGCTACACCTCTTTATGAATATAATTAATGATATGGAGGCAATCTGCCCTACTGCATGGTACATACAATCAGCCAATCCGGTATTTGACGGCTGTACCCTTATCACCCGCCAATCCAGTATTAAGACAGTTGGCCTATGCCACGGATTTCATGGCGGTCTCCGTGATATCACTGCGGTTCTTGAGCTCAACCCTGATGAGGTAGAAGCACAGGCTTACGGTATAAACCACAATATATGGCTCACAAAGTTCTTTTACAGGGGATGTAATGCCTATCCGATACTGGATGAGTGGATAGAGAAAAAAGCGAAGGACTATTGGGCAAGTCAAGAGTACCGCCCCAGTGGTGAAATGGGACCAAAGGCAATTGATGTCTACAAGCGGCTCGGACTCTTTCCCGTGGGGGATACTGTGACACCGGGTGGTGGTTCCCAATTCCGGTGGTACCACACAGACAAGGAGGCACAAGAGAAGTGGGGGGAGGACCCGGCGGAGTGGTGGTCCGTGTACATTTCCAAAGTGTCTGGGCGGGCCAATGATTTCGTACGCATTGCAGCCGACCCGTCCATTAAGGTAACCGCATTTTTCTCAACAGAAAAAACGAAGGAAACCAATGTCTCTATTATTGACGCACTTGTGAATGATAAACCCGGTATCTTCCAGGTCAACATTCCCAATAGAGGCTCTATTCCAGGTATCGCCGGGGATGTGGGGGTGGAGATTCCAGCACTGGTCAGTGGCGCCGGTATTCAGGGGCTGGTGATGGATGATCTGCCAAAGCGCATTATGTTTCATCTGCAGGAAGGTATCATCCATATGGAACGCTGCCTGGAAGCTTATATCTCTGGGGACAAAGAGATGCTGATAGAAGTGACCCTCGCAAACCGCCAAACAAATACCATTGAACAGGCAACAGGAGTGCTGGAGGAATTAATGTCTTTACGAGAATACCACGATCTTGCTAAGCATTTCGGGTACTCATAAGCGTAAGAGAAATAAATGCTCGTTGTGGCGTGGAAGGTAGTTCATGAAGAGACAAATACAGATAGGTGAGAAGGTATCCTTGCGACTCAGAGTCGGGCAAGAGAGCGTGCATTATGGCGGAGGTCTGGTGGCTGGTTCCTATATAATCGGGCTCTTTGGCGATGCGGCTACCGAGGTTTCAATCCGATATGACGGAGACGAAGGATTGCTGGCGGCGTATAACAATGTCGAATTACATGAGCCCATTCACTCCGGTGATTTTCTGGAAGTCTCGGCCTGGATATCCAAAGTAGGAAAAACCTCTCGGGTTATCGCACTGGAGGCACATCGCTATATCAAGCTGACTGGGAGCCCCAAAGAGTCGTCAGCGGATTACCTCCCGGAGAGGGAACTCGTAGCCAGTGCCCAACTTGTCAATGTTGTCCCCTTAGACTGCCAGCGTTATAGGGATTAGATTCATGGTGATTACTGCAACTAATGGATGGCGGGTAAAAGAAGCACGGATATTATGAGTAACAGATTGGTATTTCACGCCAGCAGACAGGTACTGCTATCAGGAAATGAAGCAATTGCCCGGGGTGCTCTTGAAGCCGGGATTCAGTTCTGTACAGGCTACCCAGGGACCCCTTCGAGCGAGATACTTGAGAATATTGCTGCTGTAGCCAAGGAGCGTGGTATTTACGCGGAATGGTCAATAAATGAGAAGGTTGCGGTGGAATCTGCCGCAGCGGCTTCCCTGGCAGGGTTGCGCTCTCTTGTCACAATGAAGAATGCTGGCATGAATGTAGCCAGTGATTTTCTCATGCATCACAACCTTTCAGGAATCGGCAGCCGAGGCGGCGGTATGGTCGTCGTGGTGTGTGATGACCCGGGAGGACACTCCAGTAGTGACGAACAGGATACACGGTGGCTGGCTCGCTCAGCCAATGTCCCTCTCTTGGTGCCTGATAGCCCTCAGGATGCCAGGGACCTGGTCAAGTGGGCGTTTGAGATCTCTGAAACTTTCCGGAGTTATTGTATATTAAGAAGTTACACCAGTCTGTCTCATAGCTATGGTGTTGTCAAAATAGATGAGCTTCCCTATCCTGAAAGCAGAAAAGCCACCTATGATATATCAGAGACGATAACGCCGGAGACTCCGTACATCGTAGCTTTACATGAAAAAGCGCACATGAGGTCAGAGAATACCCGGGAACTATTTGAAACATCCGGTTTTAACTGTTACGAAGGAACAGAGCGTGCCGAGCTATTGATTATTTGCTGTGGAAGTGGTAGTCCCTGCTCCCGTGACGCGGTTGACATACTCGGTGTAGAGGATGTGGTGGGGATTCTAAAAATTGACACTGTCTGGCC
>CAZZJX010000035.1:0-8591 GCA_964654845.1 uncultured Dehalococcoidales bacterium | reverse complement strand
TCTCATCAACACCATGGTCGCCCAGCCTGACGGCCCGCTGCGGAACCCAGCCGACTTCTGGGCTTCCTTGGACAATCGCCTGAAGGCATCGATCAACTATATCATCACCGTGCCTCTCGACATCGATATGCAGTTCACCGCTCCAGTCGTGAGCACCAGGGTGCTCGGGGTACGCGACAAGGCACAGCCGGAAACCGAGGAGCGGTTGCAGGTCAAGGGCATGCTTCACGAGAAGGGGAAGCCAGACCACGGCATTGCCCAGGCGACCCTCGTTATTAAGGAGTTGGGCCGGACGGCGGAGACAGATGAGCAAGGCCGCTACGCCTTCTCCAAGCTGTCTCGTGGCAGGTACACCGTCCGCATCCAGGCTCCCCAACGGAAAGAGCGAGAGATGGTTCTCACCATTCCCAGCAAGAGCTATGACATTGAACTATGACCACCAGGTAATGGCGGTGAGGAAGGAGGGCCAATGTAGACAATGAAGAATCCTTATAGCGGCAAGACTTAGAAAGGAGGAACCATTATGGCACCACAGTATCTTTCCCCAGGTGTCTACGTTGAAGAGGTAGACAAAGGGGCCAGGCCCATCGAAGGGGTGGGTACGGCGGTAGCTGCCTTCGTCGGCTTCGCCGAGGATGGGCCGGTTAACCGGGCAACCCTGATTGCCAATTGGACACAGTATACCAACGTCTTTGGAGGTTTCATACCAGGCTCCTATCTGGCTCACGCCGTATACGGCTACTTTAATAATGGTGGCGGCAGTTGCTACGTCACCCGTTTGCCCGATGGCGAGGGCGCAGAGGAGGCCAAACCTCCCAAGGCGCAAGCATCTCTGCCCACCCGCGGCAAGGCCACCCTGGAGAGCCTGGTCATAACTGCCCTGGAGCCAGGCGTGGCGGAAGGCGAGATCTCAGTGGAGGTCACCAGCCCCGGCGAGGAGGCCCCCGAGGACGAGTTCAACCTGATCGTACGAATGGGCTCTACCGAGGAGGTCTTCGAGAACGTGACCCTCAAAAAGGGCAAGGGGGCGCGTAATGTGGTGGATGTGGTGAACAAGGAGTCCAAGCTCGTCCGGGTGGCAGAGCGCGAGTCAAACCTCAGCCTGCCGGAGCGGGTGCCAGCAGCGGGAACCTACTCGCTCACCATCCCGGAGACCAAGGCGGTAGCGGTGAAGCCGGTCAGCACCGATCTTATCGTCGGCGATGCCGCCGAGCGGACCGGTATCGCCGGCTTTGAAGCTGCCGACGATGTCACCATGGTCTGCGTCCCCGAACTCATGGCCCTGTATCAGAGAGGTACGCTCTCTCTTGAAGGGGTCAAGGCAGTGCAGCAGGCGATGCTGGACCACTGCGCCAATATGAAGGACCGCTTCGCCATTCTGGACTGCCCGCCAGGGATGAGCCCGCAGGAGATCAGGGACTGGCGGATGAATGAGGCTGGCTACGACTCCAAATATGGCGCCGTTTACTACCCGTGGATCAAGGTCGCCAACCCGCTGGGCAACGGCGAGGCAGTCCTAGTCCCGCCGAGCGGCCACATGGCTGGAGTCTATGCGCGCAGTGACACCGAGCGTGGGGTGCACAAGGCGCCGGCCAACGAGATCGTGCGCGGCGCTCTGGGGCTTGAGACGCACATCACCAAGAGCGAGCAGGATTCCCTCAACCCGGAGGGTATCAACTGCATCCGTGCCTTCCCTGGACGGGGCATCCGCATCTGGGGGGCTAGAACTCTCTCCAGCGACGCCTCATGGCGCTACATAAATGTGCGCCGCCTGTTCAATTTCGTCGAGGAGTCCATTGAGCTGGGTACCCAGTGGATAGTCTTCGAGCCAAACGACATGGACCTGTGGGCGCGCATCAGGAGGGACATCACTGCCTTCCTTACCAGGGTATGGCGCGATGGGGCGCTCTTCGGCGCTACGCCGGCGGAGGCCTTCTACGTCAAGTGCGATGAGGAGCTCAACACGGTAGAGATTCGCGATGCCGGACAGGTGATCATTGAGATTGGCATGGCGCCGGTCAAGCCGGCCGAGTTCGTCATCTTCCGCATCAGCCAGTGGGCCGGCGGCGGCGCAGTAGCAGAATAACCTGCAGAAATAACCTAGAGGAGGCAAAAAATGGCACTAGGACAGAGGAGAGACCCATTTGGGTCCATGCGCTTCTTTGTTGACATCGGTAATGTCATCACCGGCTCCTTCCGCGAGTGCGGTGGGCTGGGCTCGGAGACTGAGTTGGTAGAGACCAAGGAGGCGCTGAAGGGCGGCTTCATGGTGTTCATAAAGGCTCCGGGAGCCCTCAAGTGGGAGAACATCAGCCTCAAGCGCGGCATCACCGATTCTATGGAGATCTGGGAGTGGCGCAAGGAGGTGGAGCAAGGAAATGTCGAGGGAGCGCGAATGAATGGCTCCATCATCATGTACGACTCGGAAGGCCAGCAGTCGGCCCGCTGGAACTTCATCCGGGGCTGGCCACAGAAGGTCTCGGGCCCTTCCTTCAATGCCACGTCTAACGAGATCGGTGTTGAGGAACTGGTGATCGTCCACGAAGGGTTGGTTCGCGAATCGTAGGCTACGCTGGAGGTAGGAAATGACCCTACAAACTGAGTTTCAATTCGAGCTGCCTCGGGGCTATATCGATAGCGAAGGCAATTTGCACAATAAGGGCACGATGCGGCTGGCCACGGCGATGGATGAGATCGCCCCTCTGCGCGATCCTCGAGTGAAGTCCAACCAGGCCTATCTGGTGGTCATCCTTCTTTCTCGGGTGATCACCAGATTGGGCAACCTGAGCGACGTCAGCACTAAGGTTATCGAGGGGCTTTTCTCTGCCGACCTGGCATACCTCCAGGATTTCTATCGGCGCATTAATGAGAACGGCACCAGCGCGATCGCAGCCACATGCCCTGAGTGCAACCATGTCTTCGAGGTGGAGCTGGGCTGCCTGGGGGAATAGGCGGCTACCCCCTCGACCAACTGTACGAGGAGGTAGCCTACATCGCCTACTACTTCCACTGGCCGCTTGAGCAAATCCTCGAACTGGAACATGCTGAGCGCCGCCAATGGGTGGAGGAGATCGCCAAGATCAATAACAAGCTAAGTGAGCTCAGCCAGTAGCCCAGTCGGTGAAGGCAGCTATTGGCAGCTCGCAGAAAGGAGAGCGACTTGACGCTACGCCCCATGGGAGGAGCGGGGTTTGATGCTCAATCCTGGGCGAGGGCCAGACACCTGGCCGAGTGGCTGGAGCAGCTACTGGGGCCGGGTAGACTCCTCGATGACGCCATTCGAAGGCGGATGGAGGACTTCTTCGGCTACAGCCTGGAGGATGTGCGTATTCACGACAGTCGCCAGGCCGGCGAGGTAGCCCGAAGGCTGGGTGCCGAGGCTTTTGCCATTGGCGGTCAGGTATTCGGCGACGCCGAGAGCCTGAACACATTGAGCCCCGAGGGGATGGGCCTGGTGGCTCACGAGCTTGCTCACGTCATTCAGCAGACGCAGCCACCCCCTCTACCACACAGCGGCGTGGTAGCCTCCAAGCCCACCCCCGCTCGGGAGCAGAGTGCTACTTCTCGAACAGAGACCGCTCAGCTTGCTCGTTATTCGCCACCATCTGTGAGCTCAGCCGAGGAACCCGGCGAAGCGGAGGCACGGGCTAGCGAAGAAGTAATGCGCCAGGCGGCGGAGAGTGGCGAGCAAGCAGTGGAAGCATCGCCAGAGGTAGACATCGAGGAGTTGGCAGATAGGATCTACCGATTGATGCGACGGGAACTGATGCTGGATCGTGAACGGAGTGTGAGAACAACGTGAGTCGGAGAGTGAACAATGGCAAGAATAGGCGAGCATACCGATCCCTACCTTACCTCTAAATTCTACATTGAAATACAGGGGATTGAGCAGGCTTCCTTCGCCGAGTGCTCCGGACTGGCGGTGGAGACGGAGGTCTTTGAGTACCAGGAGGGTGGCCTAAACGAATATGTCCACAAGCTTCCGGGCAGGAGCAAGGTCTCCAACGTGACGTTGAAGCGGGGCATCACCGATTCCAACGAGTTGTGGGATTGGTACCGTGACGTGGTGCAGGGCAAGATCGAGCGCAAGAATGTGTCTATCGTGCTCTATGACCTTGAAGGAAACGAAGTCATGCGCTGGGCCTTCATCGATGCCTATCCGGTGAAGTGGAGTGGCCCAGCCTTCAAAGCAGATGCCAATGCAATCACTATTGAGACGTTGGAACTTGCCCATCGGGGCATGAACTTGAGCTAAGGAGATGCAATGCTAGAAGGCGGAGATAGCAGCAGAGGGAATCTAGGGGCCTGGCGACAGGTGAGTGCGCCCTTCTCGTCCACTATTGCCGCAAAGTCCGAGCGATTGGCCAGCCATATCCAGGGCCAATTGGCTCGCTACCTCTACTTAACGCGAAGGCCCTACCTTCCCATCTGGTTGCCTGATTACAGCACACTCACCAGCGCCCGCTGGGCTGACCGGATCATCTCTCGGGTTCACAGCACTTTGTACTCGTTGCCGTCCGTGCCGTACGGAGTTCCGCCTCTACTTTATAAGCCAGCTTCCATCGTATGGTTCCGGCCAATGCATGGTTCGCTAGCCACTTCCGACGAAGGTCGACTCATCGAGCCTGATGAGGTGGTAGGGCCTGAGGCAGTCCCCTTTGTACCAAGCATCGATGGATTGCATAAGCCTGCTATGCCCGATAGGGGCGGAGAGCGCCCCATCTACGACCGCCATACTGGCGTAGTGCCTGGACTTAACCCGCTTTGGGGGCGGGCCATCTCCTTCACCACACAATTGGGATATCCATCGGCTCGACGGTTGGCACCGCCGCTTAGGTCTGGCCTCTTGGCTCAACGAGACATGCCCCTCGGTGAGGACGCTACCCCAGCGCTGGTACGCTTCGGATCATATCCTTTAGTGGGAGCGACCCCGGCTGATGTTAGCGCAACAACCAGCGGCGGACTCATACTGCCTCAAGGCTATGACCAATCCACCGCTACGGGGCACTACGAGCGCCAAGAAATGCCTCGATTTCCCCAAACCATCAGGCCAGTGGCAGCGAAAGGTTACCAGCATGAGCCTCTGATTGGCCCGCAAAAGGCTCTCGCCTTTGCCCACCAAATAGTCGGGGCAACCACTGCGATGCCACGCCAACAACAAGTAATGATGCCCCTTCTTGCCAGTATATTTGAGTCCCAAACGCCCCGATTACCGGAGTTATCGGAGATGGCTACGACCTTGGCAGCACCGGCTGAGGTGGGACGATATGAGTATCAGCCCACGAGTTGGCTGCCCACCCCTGTCATTGGCATACAGGGCCGCATATCGCCGCAAATGACCACTAGCGCTCCCCGGCTTGGAGAACCACCCCACAGGGCGTGGACTCCATTGCGAACGGTCTCATTGCCTCAGGAGGCAAACCTCGTTGCTGAGGCAGGAGGCGAGACTGGGATACCTTCACCATTTGACTTTGGTGCGGAGCACGGCTCTGCCGGGATTGCTTCATTCCCTCCGCAGTTTGTGTATCCGTCGCGGCTGATGGCTAGACCAGCGTTTGACCAGGGTTTTGCCGAGCAAGCTGTGTTGGATACGACAGGCCAACGGGCTATCGTCCCCCAGCACGATGCAACCTCACTGCCGGCGATCCCCACTTCGCCATCCCCACCGTTGGCACAAACACCCGCTCAGAGGGTAGTGGAAGCTGGAACGCAGGTCCTGTCCGGCGTTGCAGGGCATTCAGGCGGGCCAAGCCCGCGGCCAGCGCTGGCCCCCATAGAACGCCCAAGGGGTACAAGCGGTGATGTATCCGCCCCTGCCGAAGTGATAGCGGAAAGTGCAGCTGGTCATCAAGAAGGGGCTGAAGAGGCTGCTGAGCCAAACCTGGATAGGCTGGCTCGTGACGTTTACGTTGTTCTGAAACGGCGCCTTGCCTGGGAGAAGGAACGCAGCCTGGTGCTCAGGTCATGAAAGGAAATAGGAGGCAAACATGGTTCAAGGCATAGCGGACCTATCAACCAGTACCACAGCAGGGATGGCTGCAGGCCTTCCCGGAGCGGCAGCGCCCAGTCGACAAGGTGAACTGGCCAAGGCCAACATAACCAATCTGGATACCAAGAAATCCGTCGAATGTATGTTCCGCCCCAAGGAATACACCTTCAGCAAATCGAATTCCTGGACTCAGGGGCAGGTCACCGGCGGCAACACCCCCCAACTGGAGTTCAGCGGCGGCCAACCCACCACCCTTGCCATGGAGCTTTTCTTCGACACCTACGAGAGTGGTAAAGACGTGCGCAAGGCGTACACCAATGCCATATGGGACCTGATGATGGTCAACCCTCTGACTCGGGACCCCCGGACCCAGAAAGGACGACCTCCCGTATGTGAGTTCCGATGGGGAAGCATGTGGTCCTTTAAAGCGGTGATCACCCGCATCAGCCAGAAGTTCACCCTCTTCCTGCCCGATGGTACCCCTGTAAGGGCGACCCTGAACGTCGCCTTCAAGCAGGTGGAGGACGAGGGCGCATATCCGCGTCAGAACCCGACCACCGGCGGTGGCTACGGCTACAAAGCGAGGGTGGTGAAAGAAGGAGAGAGCATCGATTGGATCGCCTACGACGAGTACGGAGACGCTTCCCTGTGGCGCTTTTTGGCCGATGTTAACAAGCTGGACAATCCGATGAAACTGGAGGCAGGACAGGTGCTATCCATTGCCCCGCGCACCTAGGGAGAAAGGTACATGCCAAGAGAACCAGAACTCATATCTCAGGTATATCTCAAGATCGATGGCACCGATGTGTCGGAAGACGTAATGGAAAGCCTCATCAGTGTGGAGGTGGATGACAATCTGAATCTTCCCGATACATTCATCATCCACGTTCGCGACCCCAGGCTCGAGTGGGTGGACTCCGATACTTATGCTCTGGGGAAGTCGGTGGAGATATCGGCCAGGAGTGACAACCGAACGGTAAAGCTCATGAATGGCGAGATAACTGCCATTGAGCCACGGATCAGCCGCGACGCTTTGCCCACTCTGGTCGCCCGCGGCTATGACAGGTGCCACCGCCTCCACCGCGAGAAGAAAACTACTTCCTTCAACCAGGTCACCGATAGCGACATCGCCAACAGCATCGCCCGACAGGTCGGACTGAGAGCCAATGTTGATACCACCCGAGAGGTGCATGAATATGTGCTGCAAGACAATCAGACCGACTGGGAATTTCTATGGGAGCGAGCACAACGTATTGGCTATTGCGTGTTTGTGGAAGGGGACGAACTCCATTTTCGCAGTGCTCCCCAGAGCACCGAGGTGCCAGTTTTAGAGTGGGGGGCCAATCTCATCGAGTTCAACCCTCGTCTCAACACCTCACGTCAGGTGGGTGAGGTCATCGTTCGCGGTTGGGATCCAGTACAAAAGCAAGAAATCGTCGGCCGAGCGACCAGGCCCCAGGATACGCCTGAGGTCGGAGAGAGAGAGCAGGGTGGCGAGACAGCGCAAAGGGCCTTTGGAGTGGCGGGGACAGAGGTCATCGAAGACCGCCCGGTCGCTACGCAGGCAGAGGCTGATGCCCTGGCTCAGTCCATCTGCGATGAACGTGGGCAGGACTTCATCACTGCCGAGGGCGTCTGCACTGGGAATCCTGGCGTGCAGGCAGGAGCGATGATCGAGTTGAGGAACGTAGGCAACCGCTTCGGCGGGAGGTACCGTGTGAGCCATGCTCTCCACCGCTATGACACCGAGGGCTATACCACCGAGTTCACCATCGGCGGGCGCCATGGGAACACTCTGGGAGAGCTGCTGGCACCAAGGAATGGAAGAAGCCGAAGCCCGATGGTGGGCACAGTGACCGATATCAACGACCCCCAGGACCTGGGCCGGGTGAAGGTTAGGCTGCTCTCACGCGGTGGTCAGGAGCTGGGTTGGGCTCGGTTCGTATCAGCCGGCGGCGGGAACGAACGGGGGTTCATGTGGCTACCCGAGGTAGGCGATGAGGTGCTCGTTGTGTTCGAGCACGAGGATATTCACCGCCCCTTCTTACTTGGCGGACTATGGAGCAACGAGGACAGGCCGCCAGCTTCGGCAAGCGACTGCGTGGATTCCCAGGGCAGGGCGATATGGCGCGGACTGAGGTCCCGCACAGGTATGAAACTGGTGGTGTCCGACCAGCCAAATGAAGAACGGATCGGGCTGTATAGCCCCAACGATGACATCTACCTCCGTGTCTCTGAGAGTGACAATGCTGTGGAAATAAAATCGCGTGGCGATGTAAATATCGAGGCCGACGGCACTATAAAGATTGAAGGGGCGCAAATTGAGATCAAGGCCGATGGGAGCCTGAAGATTGAAGGTGGGGGAATTGTGGAGATCAAAGGAGCCCAGGTCAAGCTCAACTAGAGGTGAGAAATGGGACAGCCAGCAGCGAAACAGGGCGACCAGATAACGGCAACTGATATTCACATAATCATGATTCCATCGCCGACTGGGCCAGTGCCAACACCACTGCCGCACCCCTTCAGCGGAATCATCAATGGGGGATTGAGTAGCGATGTGCTCATCGAGGGCATGCAGGCAGCAACCGTCGGCAGCACGGCC
>CAZZJX010000034.1:0-8604 GCA_964654845.1 uncultured Dehalococcoidales bacterium | reverse complement strand
GTAGGCTTCTTGCCTAAGGGTTTCCTTCTTTTCCCCATAATGCCTTTCTAAAAGGGCTTTGATCTCATTGGCAGAGGCGCCCATGGCCATCCGCTCCTCCAAGGGAAGCGCTGCCAATCCCCGAAGAATCTGTGTCAGGGCGCTCTTCTTACCCAGGTGGCGAATTCGCCAGCCCTCAAGCCCCTTGAGGTCGGAGAGGCTGCTGAGCTCATCAATCGCTTTGGACCTGGTTTGGTCTAATTTCTTGAGCATTACCCGTTATTATAGGCTTGTGGTGGCAGAGGGGTCAAGGAGAGTTGACAGAAGGCAGTCTGATGTGGCGATTTGGGTATGTGGATGTCACTAGCAAATCAAGCACAATGGCAATCAGGTCGAAAAGAGTTAGGCTTCGGAGCTACCTTTGGCAATGGTCACAAGTTCAGAGAATGCATCAGGGTCCCTCACCGCTATGTCAGCCAGCATCTTGCGGTCGACCTCAACGCCCGCCTTCTTCAGTCCGTACATAAAACTGCTATATGAGATCCCTGCCTGCCTGGCGGCGGCATTGATGCGAATAATCCATAGCCTTCTGAAATCACCCTTCCGCTTACGGCGATGGCGGTAAGAGTAGCTAAGCGACTTCATCATCGCCTCATGGGCGACACGATAGTGGGAGTGCCTTACCCCGCGCTGTCCCTTGGTCAGGTTCAGCACTTTCTTATGACGACGGCGAGTTGTTACCCCACGTTTTATACGGGTCAAATGGTCCTCCTTTAGGAATAGGGAATGAGTCTCTTTATCCGGGTCTTATCGGTTGAATGTACCGGCAGCTTCTTATCATAAAGCCTTGTCACTCTTCCCGGCTTCTTTCTCCTCAGATGGCTCTTGCCACCCTTCATGCGCAATATTTTGCCGGTGCCTGTAACATGAAAGCGCCGCTTTGCTCCCTTATGAGTCTTCAACTTGGGCATCATCGGACCTCTTTTCAACTTTCTGCTTGGCTGGGGCGAGTATCATTATCATGCGCCTCGCGTCCATCTCGGGGGCTTTTTCTACCTTGGCTACCTCCCCCAGTTCACTGGCAACGCTGTCCAGCATCTCCTTGCCGAGATCGGGGTGGGTGATTTCACGACCTCTGAAGAGCACTGAGACCTTTACCTTATCCCCTTCGGCCAGCAGCTTCTTTATGATCCTCATCTTGAATTCGATGTCATGCTTGCCGATCTTGGGTCTGAACCGGACCTCTCTGAGGTAAACGGACTTCTGCTTCTTCCTGGCTTCATGCTCCTTCTTTGTCTGCTCGTATTTGAATTTTCCATAGTCGATGAGGCGACATACAGGGGGGTCAATTTGACGGGCGACCTCCACCAGGTCGTAGCCTCGCTCTCTGGCCAGACCGAGCGCCTTAGCCACAGGCATAACGCCCAATTGCTCACCCGTCTCGCTGATGAGACGTACCTCTTTGGCGACAATCCTTTCATTGACGCGGTAGTATTTAATTATGTTTCGTCACCCCCATAACAATACCTTAAGGCTGGCAATATACTATGTCTCTCCAAAAAAATCAAGATGCTTTATCATCTATAGCTTTTCTGGCTATAGCCTTAAAGGCTTCCATGGTTTGCTCCCCGAGGTCCTCACCGCCTCGGAGCCTAACCGAGACCGTAGCGTTCTCCACCTCTTTATCGCCTACAATCAACATGTAGGGGATCTTCTGAAGTTGTGCCTGGCGGATCTTGAGGTTCATCCTCTCGGAACGGGTATCTGCCTGACAGCGTATCCCGCTTTCCTTAAGGTCCATTTCTACCTGAAGGGAGTAGTCGAGGTGTCGGTCTGCTATGGGGACCACCATCGCCTGAACTGGCGCCAGCCAAACGGGAAAAGCTCCTGCGTAGTGCTCGATAAGGCAACCAAAAAACCGCTCCATACTGCCCAGAACGGTGCGGTGTACCATGACTACAGTATGCTCTGCCCCATCCATATCTACGTAGGTCACTTCAAACCGCTGTGGAAGGTTAAAATCGACCTGCGTGGTGGGGCCTTGCCATGCCCTTCCCAAGGCATCTTTCAGACCAATATCGATCTTAGGACCGTAGAAAACCCCCTCCCCCGGATCCACTCTGTATGAGATCCTGAGGCGTTTGAGCGCCCTCTCCAGGGTCTGCGTAGCCTCATCCCAAAGTTCAATAGTGCCGGCGTACTTATCCGGCCGTGTAGAGAGTAGCACCTCGTATTCCTCAAAGCCGAAAGTGCGCATCATGAACAGGGCGAACTCCACTACCCCCACCACTTCTTCTTCTAGTTGGTCAGGGCGGCAGAAGATATGGGCATCGTCCTGGGTGAAGCCTCGCACCCTGGTCAAGCCATGAAGAACACCAGAGCGCTCATAGCGGTAGACTGTCCCTAGCTCCGCCCATCTGAGGGGAAGCTCACGATAGCTTCGGATCTTCGTTTTATACATCAGTATATGGGCGGGACAATTCATCGGCTTGATGAGATACTCCTGGCCCTCGACATCCATAGGGGAGTAAAGGTGCTCTTGATAAAGCTCCCAATGCCCGCTGGTTTTCCACAGGTCGATCTTAGCGATGTGAGGGGTATAAACGATATCATACCCCCTTTTTTGATGCTCCTCGACCCAGAAATTCTCAATGATGCGACGAACAACCGCCCCCTTGGGATGCCAGTGTACCAGCCCGGGTCCTGCCTCTTCGTGAAAGCTGAAAAGGTCAAGTTCCACCCCCAGCCTTCTATGGTCTCGCCTTGCCGCCTCGGTAAGCTTTTCCAGGTGTTTGGTCAGCTCCTCCTCGCTCTCGAAAGCAACCCCATAGATTCTCTGAAGCATGGGGCGTTTCTCATCGCCTCGCCAGTAAGCTCCGGCGATGTTGAGCAGCTTGAAGACCTTGATCTCCCCTGTGGAGTTCGCATGAGGTCCTTTGCATAGGTCGGTGAATGAGCCCTGCCGATATATGGTCACCTTCTCATCGGGGATTTCGTCGATGAGTTCCAGTTTATAGGGCTGATTGATAAAGATGCGCTTTGCCTCCTCTTTATCCACGTTCTCTATAAGGAAGGGGGCATCTGCGGCAATGCTCTCAGCCATTTTCGCCTCGATTATTGGGAGGTCATCCGGAGTAAGAGTGCGCGGAAGGTCGAAGTCATAGTAAAAACCATCCTCGATGACCGGCCCGATGCCGAATCTAGCGTCGGGGAATAATGACTGAACTGCCTCAGCCATAACATGAGAGGCTGAGTGCCTTAGCCGTACAATCTTTTCGCCCTGGGCGCTGTCACTAGCAGTAGCCATCGTCTCCTTCAACTGTCATAATAAGAACCTCTATCCCTACTGAGACAGAGGCTTTATTGAGAATTGCGAATCAAAAGCATGGTGGGCGGTACTGGACTTGAACCAGTGACCTCTGCGATGTCAACGCAGCACTCTTACCAACTGAGCTAACCGCCCCTGCTATCAGTTGTTCTATGAAATTCCTACTTTTCTGTGACTTAATGTAATACTCCTGCCTTTTTGCTACAGTCGCATTCTGATAAGCTTCGATATAGACGATCTTAAATGGTCTTGCGTGTTTAGTTGCTTTCACCTTGCCTCTATTATGTTGGTGGAGCCTTTCCTCTACATTTTTTGTAAAGCCAGTATAAAAGCTATCGTTTCTATCGCTTTGCAAGATGTAGATATAAAGTTTGGACTGGTGACCTCCCCGATTTCATCGGGGCACTCTTACCAACTGAGCTAACTGCCCCTCTCATCATCTCTGGTGAGATTCTAGCAAATCTCATAGCTTAAGTCAAACACAGCTTGTCTTGAATCACCTGAGTCCTTATGCTAAACTAAGACACAATTCTGGGGCTGTAGCTCAATTGGGAGAGTGCTTGACTGGCAGTCAAGAGGTAGCGGGTTCGAATCCCGCCAGCTCCACCATAAACAGGCTGAATTGCACGAGAAGTGCTAGTCCCCTTAACCGCTCTCTAAGCCGAATTTATCGTCAGATCATGGCCTTTTGACCAGTTGGAATGTGAAATCCAGCATATAACAATAACCGGTAAGGCTGAAGCAGTCAGCAAGACTATTGAATGGGTCCAAAGGAGGTGTTATTGATGCCAAATCATTCGCTGGAAGAAATCCTGCATCCCAAATCTATCGCCGTTGTTGGGGCCTCCGACAGTGGCGGACGCGGAGGGGGCTTTGTTACCCCCCTGCTGCAGCTCGGCTTCAAAGGGGAAATCTACCCGGTAAATCCCAGGTACCGTGAGATTTCAGGCCTAAAGGCCTACCCAAGCCTCAAAGAGGTACCCGGTTCTATCGACTATGTCATCTCGGCTGTGCCAGCACCGGTGGTAATGTCCATGCTGGACGATGCCTCTCAAAAGGGTGTCAAGAGCATCCATCTTTTCACGGCTCGCTTCAGCGAGACCGGACGTCCTGAGGCTGCCGAGCTGGAACAGGAAATACTGAGGACAGCCAGGACACATGGCATACGCATCATCGGCCCCAACTGCATGGGGCTTTACTATCCCAGTGAAGGTATCTCTTGGAGTGAAGATTTCCCTAAGAAATCTGGCTTAGCGGGATTAGCTTCCCAGAGTGGCAATGTGGCTAGTGAGATCGTGCAGACCGCCGTCCCAAGAGGTGTCTACTTCAGCAAAGTCATAAGCTACGGCAATGCGATTGATTTCAATGAGTCCGATTACCTGGAATACTTTGCTCAGGATCCGGAAACAAAAATAATCCTGATGTATATCGAAGGAGTCAAGGACGGTCAAAGGTTTTTCAAGAGCCTGCGCCATGCAGCCTCCTTTAAACCAGTCGTCGTCTTGAAAGGTGGCCGGGGAAGGGCGGGGGCCAGAGCTACTGCCTCACATACCGCCTCCCTTGCCGGGGCTGTAGAAATGTGGGAGACCGTGGTGTCTCAGGCGGGGGCCGTTTTTGCAGAGAACCTCAGCGAAATGATTGATCTGGCCGCTTCATTCTATTTCCTGCCTCAAATCACTGGTCGAAGGGTAGGAGTGGCCGGGGGGGCTGGTGGGGCCAGCGTGCTGGCTGCTGATGAGTGTGAGAAAGCTGGGCTTGATGTCATCCCTCTTCCGGCAGAGCTGCGCGAAGAGCTGAAAAACAGGGGTGTTGCCATATGGGACTGGATTGGAAACCCGGCTGACATATCTATCAGGTTAAATGACGATTTTACACCCGGTTATATGCTGGAGATAATGTCCAGGTATCCGCATTTTGATTTCCTGATTCCCATTATGCGCCGCCCGGACCGCGGATATCAGAAAGGTACGCCAGTCGATAGCTACCTGGAAGAATATAAACTGAAGGAGAGCAGCCGGAAGCCTCTGCTGGCGGTACTAGCAGACAGGGAGCGGGATACGAATGACGATGACGACACTTGGAGATGGCAGCTAATGCGCTCAATAAAGGCAGAGCTAATCGCCTCCGATATCCCCTTCTATCCAACCATCGGCCGGGCAGCCAGGGCAGCAAACAAGTTTATTGATTACTACCAAAACGGAAGATAGCACTGGTGCCAACTCGTCCGTGGGAAGAGATATTCCACCCACACTCTGTTGAAGTAGTCGGAGATTCCAATCCAACAGGGCCGCGAATGGTCAGCGGATCTTTCGTGTGGCCGGGCTGATTCGCAGCATAACATTTTCCTGTCTAAGCCGGTTATTCTCCTTGTTTGTGTCTGGCTTAACTATGAGTTGCATTCTGCCGTGCACCAGCATACGATTTAGTGTAGCCTGGGATGATAATGAGGAAGCTGACTTTGAGATGGGCCATCTATCTGAGAATGGCGGGAAGACTATTGACGGAATTATCGGATAGTGACGTCTTATTCTTACTTGAGACGGTAGACTCGCGGTTTGTTATTAAACTTGTGGCTTTAGCCTCTTTTTTCCCTGAAAAACTTCTCTGTCTCTATAACTAATCGTTGGCTTTCTTCTTCTGAGGGCATCAGGTGGCTTTCCAAGATACTGATAGATTCATCAATATGAGGAAAACTGTGCCTCATTTCGGCTATGGTTTGGTTTTGTTGTTCAATCTCCTCATCAAGGTCACTAAAATCAATTCCTAAATCGAATCTTTGGTTAAAGAATTCGAGGATCCTCCTTTGGGCCTTGGGGTCGTCCACCGGTACCAGATAGAAGGGAATTGGCACCCAAAGGTTAACCCCCGGGATATTTCTCCTCTTCGCTGCCCATAGAAGAAAGGAGTTCAGAGTAGGTCTCTGGCCGGGAGGCGTTTCATAATCCAGTCCAATGGCGAGCCTGTAGTGGCTCAAGGCTTCCTTCAGTTCCGGTGAATTGAAGATGCCCATTAGCTCCCGGGGAGCGGTATGGGCCCAAAGGGAAATCATGCCGCCAATAGTATATAGCTCCTGAACATGACAATAATTCTCGGCTACATCCAGAATCAGATTCAGAAACTTATACCATTGGTAACCCGGTGGAGGGCCACCAAAAACCACCAGGTTTTTCCCTGTATACGAATAGAACTTACTATCAGGAAATTGAACCAGGTCATCTTCGATTGTGACTCCCCCTAAAGTAAAAAATTCTACAGGTTCAATCTCACAGAAGCTTTGGCCACCCAGTTTCCTATTAAGGTAGTTAATTACTTTTACCCCTAGTTTACTTGCATCTACACCCCAGCCGACAACCAAGGATGAACGTTGAAGCTCTGGCTGCCAATGGAATTTAAGAGGGCCGTTCATCTCCACTACCACCCTTTTGGAATAGTTCATCAATGTGCTCTTTTATCCACTTCTCATCATCTTCCGTTATCGTCTCTGGCTTGGCCTGGACAATGGATTTTCTTTGGTCAAGCCTTTCTCTTATATCTGAAGAGAACTCCTCGTAGATGCCTTCAATAATATCATCTATCTGAGCCGACATCTTATCAAGGGCACCATAATCAATCTCGATGCTGAGAAAACTGGTAAGAATCTCGAGCACCGATTTTGATGCCCTTGGATAGGGGAATGGGGCCCTGGAAAGATAGTCTGGTATCTCGCCCATTAAACAGATAGCCTCAAAGCCTCTCTTCTTAGCTAGCCCTAATAAGAGCCCGTTCAAGCCGGTGATACTACCCCCGTCGACTGTGCCTTCAATTTCGCTCATTAAGATAGTATTGTCATGACCTCTTACTTCCTTGTTTAGGTCGTCTCTGCTGGTCACAGCCCAGACTCTTGGCTTCAATGCATGATGAGTGAGTGAAACAGCTGCGCCTGAAGTGTAGACTCTGTGGCACCCGAACCTTTCCGCCACATCTAAGACCAAATCTGCCATTTGGTAGGCCTTTATCCCTTCAGCGTATATCCTTCCCCCATCTGCAGGCTGTTCTTCGCCGATGAAAATTATTAAATCTTTATTCTCAAACCTCTTGTAATAAAACTTACATCTGGGAAACTCTAAGTCTTCCAGTACACCAGCTTTGATTATCACCCTCCTTGGATAGAAGAAATCCCAGGGCTCAATTTCTCCCAGTTCCTCGGCTCCAATTTGCCCTCTCAAAGTGTCAATAGCCAGTACACCAATGTTTGCGATCCCCGGCCAGCAGGCAACCATATCTGGTTTTTCCAGTTTCGGTTCTTTGTAAAGTATGATTCCCAATTCTGGTCCTCTTTTCAGGTATTTTACACAACTATTCTAGCTATTTGTCGGCTGAAGGGCAACAAGCTCAACAGAAGAGCTCATTGAGCTACTCCCAAGTCATGGCGTGAGGGTAGTAGCAGATGTAAGAAGATTCCATTACAGCAGGTATGTATCCTTCTGCAGGGGAATCTGGCAGGATTACTGAGAGAGGTGAGTATTACCTGTGTCTGTTAGTAAGAGGCTATCGAGGCTTCCATATTTGCCTTTTCCATCGTTTCAATCCCCCTTTCGACGCCCTATATTATCTTGCTGCATGTTGTGTCGGTGGTCTGGGCTAAAGGAAATCGGGGTTTTGGCACCTCCATTGCGTTTTTTGGCATTTTGTAGTACTATTACATATACCGCAGGGGAGCTTTCGAAGCTGAGAAGCCGATGAATCGGCTAACCCTTCGAACCTGATCTCGGTAATGCGAGCGTAGGGATGCGGGAACCGTTGAGACCAAGGGTCTGGAACCGAAAACCTAGGCTCTTGGTTTTTTGTTTTGAAGGGAGGTTGAGGTGACACAGTTAGAACTGGCAAGAAGAGGGACAATCTCTGATGAAATGAAGCTTGTCGCCAAGGAAGAGGGGGTGGCGCCGGAGTTTATTCAACAGGGGCTAGCCCAGGGCACCATAATAATCCCGGCTAATGTAAGCCACAAGCTGGACCATTATTATGGCATAGGGAAGGGGCTGAGGATCAAGGTAAATGCCAACATAGGTACCTCCTCGGACTTCAGCGATCTGGAGACCGAGCTTGAGAAGCTGAGGGTTGCCATCGAATATAAAGCGGACACGGTGATGGACTTGAGCACGGGAGGTGACCTGACCACCATCCGCCGTGCCATCCTTAAAGAGAGCTCTATCCCCTTGGGAACTGTTCCTATCTATCAGGTGGGCATTGAGGCCATCGAGAAAAGGGGAGCTATCGTGGAAATGACCGCTGACGACCTCTTTGGGGTGATTGAGCAG
>CAZZJX010000033.1:0-8622 GCA_964654845.1 uncultured Dehalococcoidales bacterium | reverse complement strand
GCATTATGTAAAGTGGGGCTCTATCTCCCATATCCTCAATCTTCTTTGCTATCTTATCCAAATAAGTAGATACCACAGGGATGAGAAGACTGTTGACTATGGTGGTGCTCATACGTTCGTACTCGCGATATTCTGGATTCACCTCGTGAGATGATGATATTACGGTGTTTGGCAACTGCTGTTGCAGGACTTCCTTTGCCCTCTTTTCATGCTCGGAATTTGCGTAGGCATGGAGGAAAACGACGGCCACTGTCTCAACCCCTTGTTTGGCAATCTCCCGGCTGAGAATTCTCACTTCCTCTTCGTCAAGGGCTCTAAGGACTTTGCCTTCGAAGTTCATCCTTTCTTCAACCGTGAATCTCAGATGACGCTTAATTAATGGCTCAGGTCTTTCAAAGAACGGATTGTATAGCTCGGCTCTCCTTTGACGGCCGATTTCCAACACGTCTCTGAAACCACAAGTTGTAACCAGGGCTCCTTTGGGAATATTTAAACCCAACTGACCTAAAAAGAGGTTGCTACCAACAGTTGATGCATGAACGAATACGGAGATCTCTCGTTCGCTTCTTTCCCTCAGGTGTTTGAATGCGTGGATCACCCCTTCGCTGGGGTCGTGGGGAGTTGACGGCAGTTTAATTAGAAAAGAGTCACCACTTTCTTCATCGAAGGCTACCAGGTCGGTGAAGGTGCCACCGACATCGATTCCTACTCTAAACCTAGAATTCATAATATCTTAAAAGAAAAAGTGCCCCTATCTTAACCTGCTTATGCTCGACAATGTAACGAAAAAAGCGGGCAGATGTCGCTTCATAATTACATGCCCTGCTCAACGACGTTCCTATTATAGCTATTATTTGCCTCGTATGTCTGTATCTTGGCCTTCCTTTTGCAGTGTAGTTCCTACCGACGTTGTTCGTCAAAGAAAGAACGCTTAATTGGCAATGCTTATGGGGTCTTCACGCTTTACGAAGTACAAATCATTCAGGCGAAGGCTATTGACATCTATATATAATAGCAAGTAATACTAGTCTTGATGTCGCTGGGCAGTAAAATTTAGCAAGGGAAGCTGGTTTATGCTGCAAGGCAACAAGCGGTGAAAGGCGGGAAATGAAAGAGAAAAAGGTTCTTCTGGTAAACTCAAACCTGATGCAGCCCCCGGTAGCCCCTTTGGCTCTCGATTATCTGGCTCAAGCCCTTCAGCAGAGCGAGTTCGGGGCGGAAATCCTGGACCTGTGTTTCTCACCGGATTACACCAAGGCCATAGAGGAATGTTTTGCAAGCCGTGATGTGCTCGCTGTCGTAGTAACCTTCCGCAACACCGATGATAGCTCATTCGCCACCAAGAGGTCCTTCCTGCCCCTGCTACGGGACATTGTCCAGTGCATTAAGACAAACACCTCGGCTCCTATCGTCCTCGGCGGAGTGGGTTTCTCGGTGATGCCCAAGGCTATTCTGAATTACTGTGACCTCGACATTGGAATCTGGGGTGAGGGGGAGTATTCCCTACCCCTTCTCCTGACGAAACTGGCAAAACAAGACGAATTTTATGATATTCCTGCCCTGGTGTATCGCGCTGGGGATGGTTTCCGCTGTAACCCTGCCCATTACTTGGACCTAGCAAAAATGCCTGCTCCAAGAAGAACGTTCATAGACAACCGGCGTTACTTCCGTGAAGGCGGTATGAATTGCCTGGAGACAAAACGCGGTTGTCCTAAGGGCTGCATTTACTGTGTGGACCCATTGAGCAAGGGTAGGAAGATTCGCCTGCGCTCTCCCAATAGCGTAGGCGATGAGATAGAGGCACTGCTAAACCAGGGGGTAGACCACTTCCACCTCTGCGATAGCGAGTTCAACATACCCGATTCCCATGCCAAGGAGGTATGCACCGAGATAATCGGTAGGGGGTTGGGGGGGAAGGTTCGGTGGTACACCTATGCGTCACCAGCGCCCTTTTCGGGGGAGCTAGCCTTACTGATGAAGAGGGCGGGGTGTGTCGGGGTCAACTTTGGTGTAGATTCTGGTTGCGACTGGATGCTTCAGGCATTGGGCAGGGACTTTCGCGTAGACGATGTGCGGAGCACGGCCAAGGTCTGCCGTGAAGAGGGACTCGTCTGCATGTATGATTTACTTTTAGGAGGTCCAGGGGAGACCAGGGATTCTTTGAAAGAAACGGTGGAGACCATGAAAATAATATCCCCAGACCGGATTGGTGCGGCCATGGGAGTACGGGTCTACTCCAAAACCAAGCTGGCGGATATGATATATCGGGAGGGTCCACTGAATGGCAACGCCAACCTTCACGGCACTACCGAGGGAAACGACGAATTCACTGCTCCATTGTTCTATCTTTCCCAGCATCTGGGAGATGATGCTCTTCAATATCTCTCTAGCCTTGTTGGCAATGATGAGCGCTTCTTCCTCCATAACCCGGAGGCGGGTGATAAGAATTACAACTATGATGACAATACAGTCCTGGTGAACGCCATCAAGAACGGATACAGGGGAGCCTTCTGGGACATCCTGAGACGGTTGGCCGATAAGCAAATATGAGCACGAAGCTTGGGCGTGAGACCTTTGGTTAAGCCTCAATGGTGGCTGTGGTAAAACGACATAGGCGAACTCTACTTTGGTTTTCTTTCCGCATGCTTGCGCCCCGGGCAGTCTTCACAAAGTGTCTTCATGCTTGAATTTCCTCGGTGTTGTTATGCCTTTCTCGGTTATCTTTCACAAATCCATAAATTATGAGGAATTGTGCCAGATAGTACGTGAGCATGACAAGGTAATCGGATGCCGTTAAGGAAACCATGAACTCGTTGATGGCAAGGATTGAATCAGAAACAATAAAAGAGAGCGCCCCATACAGAACGAGTTTGCTCTTTGGGCCCCTGAATGCGGCGAAAATGCCCATCAGTGTTATCACCACCATATACACATAGACCGGTATCAGCATTTCTTCGAGCGAATCGGTCATGATGATGGCTATGGCCACAGCGTAGGCGACAAGAATGACAGCAATGGGAATCCTGGATTTCTGCGCTTTGAAGTCCCTGGAGAATGCCACAATGTACACAATATGGGCGACGAGGAAAAATCCCAGGCCAATAGTGAAATACTGCCCCTCATCCAGTGCCAAAGCTATATCACCGCCGGCGGACAGCAACAGGGCGGCAAACAGTAATTTGCCCTTCAGTCCGGCAACCTTTGTCAATGCCAGAACGGAGAGGGTCAGCACCGGTATCGCCTTGATGGCAAAGCTTCCTGGGTAGGGTTGAATCGGCACGGTGCCAATGTAGGCGATGGCGAATACGAAAAAGACAAGCAGATAGACCTTCTGGGCAGTGGTCAGTTCATTCCCTCCTCATACCAGGATAGCTTATGGTTATAGTCGTTAATAAAGCTTATACGAAACAGTGGACGATTAGCACTGGCTCTGTAGTGACTCCTCGGATGAGGTGCTGGGATTCTGTAGTGCTTGAGTAGTGTATAATATACTTAGCTGTGCGTCAATCTTGGGCGTAGCTGTTGGCACATAGTGTTGCACTTGCTTCTCTTTGGCCCGTGGCAACTAAAAGGTTCCATGTAAAAACTAGCGACACCTCTGTTGTCTAACATGTCATAAGGGGCTTTAGTCTCGCCATAGGCGACCCCAAACCGTCGCACTACGCTCGATCGCAGGTTGATGATTACAGCGCTGCTCATGGTGTAATATAATGTTAGCTGCCACAGAGGAACCCAGACGTCATAAACAGTTAAAACTGGTATACTACCGTCGGCTGACATTTTATGAAGCCGAGTATAAATAGGCCAGAGCTATCGTAGGAAGTGAATGAATCATGGCTGTGGAAGAAAAGAAGAGGGCGATAAACCGGCTGAAATCAATGTACCCGCTTCGAGCCAAAGTAAATGAAACGTACCTAAAGAGCGTTGAAGCTATGAGGGCGGGCGAACCCACAGTGTGGGCTATGCTCAATTGGTATTATGGTGACCCAATCCTAAAAGCCATGGACCTGGAAGTGGTGTATCCGGAGAATTACGGTGCTGCCCTCGCCGCTACGGGATTTGCCCAACCATACCTGGAATACGCCGATGCCGACGGTTTCCCAACGCACCTGTGTGGTTATAGCCGGGCTACTCTTGGCTATACCTCAAAGATGATGAGAGAACTGAAAGGTGAAATACCTTCGGAGGCTCCCCTGGGAGGCATGCCAAAGCCCATATTCCTAATGTCCTCGGCTGCCGTTTGTGATGCTAGATATAAGTGGTTCCAGGCATTAGGCCGCTATATGGATGTACCGGTGTGGACATTGGAAGCACCAATGCCAGGAGTGAAGGAACTATTCATAGAAGGCTCGTATGATAGAATACTTCATTTGGGAGTTCAACATCTTAGGGAGTTTATTACTTTCGTCGAACGTATAACGGGCAGGAAAATGGACTGGGGTAAGTTGGATGAAACAGTAGACCTTATGATAGAGGTTAACCGGCTGTGGCATGAAATAAGCGAACTTCGCAAGGCAAAACCCTGCCCCATGCACAGCAGAGACTTTTGGAGCGCAATGCCTGCAGCCCTATTCCTGATGGGCGATCTCGAGCATTCGTTGCAATGCTTTCGGGATATGTATGAAGAGATGAAGGATAGGGTGAAAGGCCATGTAGGAGCCATTGAGGAGGAGAAATATCGACTGGTATTCGCCGAGCTTCCACCCTGGCACAGCTTGGGATTCTTCGATAGATTGGCCGAGAGAGGATGGAACTTCGTCGTCGAGAGCTTTGGCTACCGCCCGCCTATACCCCTTGACCTAAGTGGGATTAGCGACCCCTTAGAGAAAATCACCAGATTCAGTCTCCAGGTTTTTATTGGCTATTATGAAGACGCGTTGGAACAAAATGTGCCAGCCGGTGCCTTGGCATATCCCTATTTGAAGTATGTCAGAGAATGGAAATGCGATGGGGCGCTGCTCCACCCTCTCATCAGTTGCCGCAGTGCCTCCACGCATTTGCCGTATGTGGCAAACTTGATAATGGAAAGGCTTAAGGTCCCTTCACTAACAATCGAAGGAGATATCGTAGACCTTCGGTTATTTGATCCCGAAGATGCCATAGCGAGGGCGGAACCATTTGAGGAGACTATGGAGTACTACAGAAGAATAAGGAAGCAAGAGGGGTTTAATTGGTAGAAAGACGGCAAGTATTGGCTTAGTGAGTTGTCAACAATGGCAGATGAAAGCAAGGGACTGAGCAAAGCCAAGGAGATTTACCGAAATCGGTCCCGCAGAGTTAAAGAGCTTAAGGCGGAAGGCAAGAAGGTAATAGGCTATCCCTGCGTCTATGTTCCGATAGAAATGCTTACTGCGCTTGACCTTATCCCATACAGGACATATGGAGATATCAAGGAGCCGGTCACCGAGGCAGATAGAGCGTTGCCTACCTCGTTTTGCCCTATCATTCGTAGCTGCTTTGATTGCGCACTCAAAGCCAGAGATGATTTCCTAGACGGGATAATTGTTGCTCATTCTTGTGACCCTCAAGAAAAAACGGCTCGTCTGTGGGAATCTTATATAAGCTATCCCTATTTCCATTTCATGGATATACCTGGCACGGTTCGACCGGAGGCCATGGAATACTTTAAAGGGCAATTAAACGATCTAAAGAGAACATTAGAGGCTTTCACTGGAAAAGAACTTTCCTCAGACAGACTCAAGGCAGCCATCCAATCTCACAATCAACAGCGGGCCTTGGTCAGAGAACTATATGAGTTAACTAAGCCCGAGCCGCCTCTTATCTCGGGAACGGAAATCCTTCAAGTAGTAAAGGCGTTGATGAGTCTGCCCGTTGCCGAAGGCAACGAGTTACTTGCCCAAGTTATTGGCGAGGTTAAAGACCGCACAGATGGGCCCGAAGGCAAACCAGTGCGGCTTATCGTATGGAGCAGTACGCTGGATGATGTAGAGATAATGCAGATATTCGAGAATGGGGCAAATGTAGTGTTAGACGAGAGCTGTGGGGGCATTAGAGCCTTCAGAGCTAAGGTAAAGCTGACTGATGACCCATTGGATGGACTAGCTCAATACTATCTGGCTGAGATTACCTGCGCCCGCACATTCAGAGAGACTGTTCTCGGCGGGACTAGGAAAGACTATCTTGAAGACCTGGAAAATCGATTTGGTTATCTGAAAGACTTCGCCCTAAAATGGAAAGTCAATGGAGCAATCTTCCTGCTCGTCAGGTATTGTGACCCTTTCGCTTTTGAAGTTCCTTCACTCAAAGACTACTTTGACAGCATTGGTATTCCCAGCACCTACATAGAATACGACTATGCACAAGGGGCTCTGGCACCGTTAAGAACAAGGGTTGAAGCCTTCCTTGAGACAATTAGCTGAGAATACTATTTAAGAGGTACACTTGTATTTCGCTGGGGTCGACATAGGTTCTACCATGACCAAGATTCTGCTTAAGGACAAGGAAGCAACTTAAATGCCTTGGTTCATTGGCATCGACATCGGCTCGGTGTATAGCAAGGGAGTTATAACTAGAGATAGCGAGCTTTCCGCTTATTACGTGACTCTTTCCGGCGCTAATTACCGCACGGCAGCCGAGAGGATAAGACAGGAGCTGCTGACCGAGGCTAATATAGCTCTGGACCATATCACCGCTACCGTAGCTACTGGCTCTGGCGCCGGCAACGTTTACTTCGCCAGTCAGAGAGTTAGTGACATAGTTTGCACTGCCAGAGGCATAAATAGCATCTTCCCCTCGGCGAAGACAGTGATCGACGTGGCGGGGCAGTCCATCAAAGTAATGCGGATAGATGGGGAGGGGCTGGTAGCCAACTTCACTGTCAGCGAAAAGTGTGCTGCCGGAAGCGGCCAGTTTATTGAGCTTATTGCCAACGTCTTGCGAATAGATTTAAAGGACTTTGGTCCGCTTTCTCTTGAGTCCGAGAACCCCGTTGTTTTCAGCACGGGATGTGCGGTCTTTGGCGAATCAGAGGCTGTTACCAGGGTGGCCGAAGGCATCACTAAAGAAGATATCGCCGCCGGGGTCAATAAAGCCTTAGCCGACAAGGTTTCCTCCCTGTCCAAAAGGGTCAAGCTGGAAGAGCCGTGTGCTATCTGTGGCGGTGGCGCCCTTAATATTGGGCTCGTCGAGGCTGTACAACATGAGTTGAAAATTCAGCTACTTGTGCCTCCTCACCCCCAGATCGTGACAGCCTTAGGTGCAGCCGTAACAGCAAGGGCTGCAAGCTTAAACAACTAAGATTTGGTACATATTTCTAATTCGGGTGGCGATCTTCCGACATAGAAAGGGGAAGACAAAGTGAGCGCTAAGACAGTGGCTGTTCCCAGGCAAATGTGGTATGAAAGTGGAGAGTTGCAGCTAGAATTCCCCGAGTCGTGGGATGTTGTACCCTGCCTTATGAATGGGCACAATGCTCCTCACATGACCCCAGAGCAGATAAGGGCTGCCTTCAGCAAGCCTATTGGCACCCCTCCCCTCAGGGAGTTAGCTAAGGGGAAAAAGGAGGTGGCCATAATTTTCGATGACCTTTCCCGACCCACACGCGTTTACGAGTTGCTGCCCTACGTTCTCGAGGAACTAGAAGCAGCAGGCATTCCTGATGAGGCAATCAGATTTATATGCGCCACTGGCTCTCACAGTGCGCACACCTTCGAGGACTTTCAGAAGAAATTGGGAAAGGACATATTGGATAGGTTCCCGGTTTACAATCACAACGCGTATGAGAACTGCCAATATGTTGGGCGGACGTCGCAAGGCACCGAGCTCTCGGTTAACGCTGAGGTGATGAGCTGTGACCTGAAGATCGCCATTGGGTCCATAGTTCCGCATGTCCAAAGCGGGTATGGCGGTGGTGGGAAGATTATCCTGCCTGGTATAGCTTCAATGGACTCAATTGAGGGCCTGCACCGCCTGGAAATCGAAGCGAGGCACTCTGGACGGGGCGACACTGTAGGGCCGGGTAAATACGTTGAGAACCCTATGATACAGGACTTTAATGAGGCAGCTAGAATGGTGGGGTTGGACTTCAAGATTGATACCATGATTAATGGCGGGGGAGAGCAATGTGCAATATTCGCGGGAGAATGCCAAGCCGAATTCTATGAAGCTCTGAAATTTGCCGTGCCACACTATGCTACGAAAACTGTCCCAGGGATAGAGGTGGCTGTAATCAATAACTTCAGCAAAGCTAATGAAGCAATCGTCGGTCTGCTTATGGGGATATCGATATTGATGGAGAAGGGTGGCGACCTGGTATTGATCATGGATTGTCCTGCTGGCCAGGTGGTGCATTATCTGCTGGGTAGTTTTGGCAAATCGGTAGGAGGGCGCTTATTTAGGCCGGTCAATTTCCAGCTACCCTGGCTGAAAAGGCTGATAGTATTGTCACCGCAATTTGAGAAGTCATTCGCCGACTGGCTAGCCATACCTGATACTGTCTGGGTAAAGACCTGGCCGGAGGTTATGGATATTCTGACACAAGACTTCCCACAAGGCGCCCGGGTGGCTGTGGTTCCCGATGGTACAATACAGTATTTTGCGTGAATTATAATGTCCAGTTGCAGAGGTGGTAATCTGAATGGAGGATATTATGGATACGAAGGT
>CAZZJX010000032.1:0-8662 GCA_964654845.1 uncultured Dehalococcoidales bacterium | reverse complement strand
CTTGGTAAACTATGCTCAAGGTGTGTGGCACCAGGGACAGAGGGATATTGGCTGGCTGCGAATCAGCAAGACGGCTAAAGAGAAAGGTTTCACACTGCAGCACATTGGCACCATCCTGCACGCAAAGCTGCACGAGGATTTTGGCCGCATATTCGATAAGCTACAGGTCAAACTTTATACCGAGGAAGACAAAGTAAAGGAACTCATAGCGCAGGCAAGGGAAGTGCATCACGCTAGAGATGCTCGAATTGAGGGTATGACCGATGAAACTACCGACATCTACTATTCGTGCACCCTGTGTCAGTCCTTTGCCCCGAGCCATGTCTGTGTGATCAGCCCGGAGAGAACTGGCCTTTGCGGCTCCTACAACTGGATGGACTGCAAGGCAGCCTACGAGATCAACCCGACTGGTCCCAACCAGCCGGTGGAGAAAGGGGAAACCGTTGATACCAAGCTGGGGCAGTGGAAAGGGGTAAACGAGTTTGTGTTCAAGGCTTCTCGTGGGAGCATAGACCACTACAACTTCTACAGTATAGTGAACGACCCCATGACTACCTGTGGCTGTTGTGAATGTATTGCTGCTGTCGTTCCCCTGTGTAATGGAGTGATGACGGTAAATCGGGAATACATCGGTGAGACCCCTTGCGGGATGAAGTTCACCACCCTGGCTGGGACTATTGGTGGTGGCTTGAGCACCCCTGGCTTCGTTGGACATGGTAAGTATAATACAACACAGAGGAAGTTCCTTAGCAATGAGGGTAGCCTGTTAAGAATGGTCTGGATGCCCACCAGTCTAAAGGAGGAGATTGGTGAGCGAATCAAAATGAGGGGTGAGGAGTTGGGTGTTCCCAACCTGCTTGATATGATCGCTGATGAGACAATAGGCACTTCCGAGGAAGAGATTCTCCCCTTCCTGGAGGAAAAGGGACATCCTGCCCTTAAGATGGACCCGATACTGGGCTAGGATTTATAGCGCGACCCTTCAGGGTCGCTTCGGGCGAGGCTAAAGCCTCGTGATATAAGGAAAGGAGTTGGTAAAATGGCGCTTACCGGGATACAGATATTCAAGCTACTTCCCAAGACGAACTGCAAGGAGTGTGGGGACCCTACCTGTCTTGCTTTCGCCATGAAATTAGCCGCGGGCAAGGCGGAGCTTTCGCTCTGCCCCTATGTCTCTGAGGAAGCAAAAGCTGAATTGGAGGTAGCATCAGCACCTCCCATTAGGCCGGTCACTATTGGTGTTGGTGACAGGGCGTTAAAAGTCGGCGGCGAGACGGTAATGTTTCGTCATGAGAAAAGGTTTGACAATGCTCCCGGTTTTGCCATCCTTGTCAATGATACTATGGACGAAGCCGAGGTTAACGCCCGGCTGGAAAGGTTCCAACTCGAATATGAAAGGGTAGGGCTAATCCTTCGTCCTGAGCTGGTGGCGATAAAGTGTGAGTCGGGAGATGCCGGCAAATTCGCTGGCCTGGTTGAAAAAGTCAAGCAAGGTAGCGACTGCAGCATTATCCTGATGAGCGATAATCCCGACATCCTGGCTGAGGGCTTGAAGGCATGCGCTGACAGGAAACCGCTGCTCTACGCTGCGACTGAAGAAAACGCGGAACGCGTGGCTGGTTTAGCCAAGGAGAGTTCATGCCCTATAGCGGTTAAAGCCGCAGACTTGGAGAAACTTGTTGAACTAACTACTAAACTAACCGAGGCTGGGGTAAATGATATGGTTCTCGATTCGGGGTCAAGAACTCTGCGCCAGGCGTTTGAGGACCAGGTGATCATCAGGAGTGCCCCCTTGACCAAGCAGTTTCGTCCCCTGGGCTTCCCGACAATTGTGTTCCCGTGTGAGATGACCGATGATCCGATGAAGGAGGCTGTGATCGCATCTGTTTTCGTGGCCAAATATGCCGGGATCATCGTGCTGTCCGACTTCCAAGGGGAAAGCCTGTTCCCTCTACTCGTGGAAAGGTTAAATATCTACACCGATCCGCAGCGACCGCTGGCTACTACCGAAGGAATCTATGAGATCAATAACCCCGATGAAAACTCACCGGTGCTTATCACTAGCAACTTCTCGCTTACCTACTTCATTGTCTCTGGTGAGATGGAAAACAGCAAGATTCCCAGCTATCTTCTAGTCAAAGACACTGAGGGCCTCTCGGTAATGACGGCATGGGCGGCGGGCAAATTCGTTGCTGACGCCATCGGTCCCTTCGTTAAGAAATGTGGGATCGAAGACAAGGTTAAACATCATAAATTGATTATCCCGGGCTACGCTGCTTCTGAAAGTGGTGGCCTGGAAGAGGAGCTGCCTGGCTGGGAGATCCTGGTTGGTCCCAGGGAGGGGTCTCTCATCCCAGCGTATCTCAAGACGTGGAATACATAGGAGGAACGCAATGATCCTTATCGCAGAAAGCATTAACATTATGTCCAGGTCCATAGGGCCGGCGCTGAGGAATAGAGACCCCAAGCCTGTTCAGGACTTGGCTAAAGCCCAGGTTGAGGCTGGCACGGACTACTTAGACCTTAATATAGGGCCCGCGCGAAAGGCGGGCGATGAGCTGATGGCTTGGGTGGTTAACACAGTGCAAGAGGTTACCGATGCGCCGTTATCACTGGATACGACGAACCCGGTGGCTATGGAGGCTGGGCTAAAGGTGTGCAAGAACAAAGCATTGATAAACTCCATCTCGCCGGCCAGATTTGAAGAGGAATTACCCTTCGTAAAGAAATACAATGCCGAGATGATTGGTCTCTTGTGGGGGCTGGAAGGAATGCCTCGCGATGCTGCTGAGAGGGGGGTTACAGTTGCTGAGCTCATGTACACCGCCAATGAGATGGGGATTTCTAACGAGGAGATCTGGATAGACCCTATCGCCAGCCCGGTGTCGGTGGAAATAAACCAGGTGAAAGCCTGCGTGGAGTTTATGAGCATGCTCAATGACATTGCTCCTGGAGCCAAATCTACCGTGGGACTATCTAATATCTCTAATGGCGCGCCTGACCACCTTCGCCCGTGGCTTAATCGGACCTATATGATAATGCTTATGAGGCATGGGCTTTATTCGGCTATAGTTGATGCCTTTGACTCTGAGCTGATCGCAATAGCCCGCGGCGAGAGGCCGCAGATTGTCGACCTGGTGAATAGGGTAACGGACGGTGAGAGGCCTGATCTCTCCACCCTGAGTGAGGAAGAGGTAAAATATGTAAAGACAGTTAGGGTGCTCACCGGTGAGTCGCTCTATTCTGATTCCTGGCTTGAAGTGTAGCAATAGTATCTGGAGGCGATGTACGTCCAATGGTTAATGAAATTCCAGAAGTATGGTTGCAAACGGCTGCATGTACAGGATGCTCAGTTTCGCTGCTTAATTCAGCAAGTCCCACCGTCAGGAATCTTCTTATCGATCAAGTAGTTCCTGGATTCCACATAAACCTCAGGTTTCATGCCACCATAATGGCTGGCGCTGGTGAACCGGCAATCGAGGTGCTGGAGGAAACGGCTAAGGAGAAGAAAGATGGTTACATCCTGGTTGTGGAGGGGGCTATTCCTACAGCCACCGATGCGGTTTACGGAGCCATTGGGGAACGGGATGGCAAACCGGTCAGTATGGAGGATAGGGTAGTAGAGTTAGCTCGGGATGCTCAGGCTATTCTGGCGGTAGGAACTTGCGCTTCCTTCGGCGGAATCCCCGCTGCCACTCCCAATCCTACCGGCTGCAAACCGGTGAGCAAGATTCTAGAGGCCAAGGGAATTAGTAAACCCCTGGTGAATATCCCTGGCTGCCCTCCACATCCTGATTGGTTTGTGGGAACGGTAGCCAGCATAATCTTAAGCGGCCTACCCAAAGCTGAAGACCTGGATGACAACCTGAGACCTCTGGCTTTCTACGGCAAACTAATTCACGAGAATTGTCCCCGCCGTGCCTACTTTGACGAAGGCAAATTTGCCAAGAAGCCCGGTGATGAGGGCTGCTTGTACGAACTGGGGTGTAAGGGACCGATAACCTATGCTGACTGTCCCTTAAGGCGGTGGAATAACGGAACCAACTGGGTGATTGGTGCTGGTGCTCCATGTAATGGGTGCACTCAGCCTGAATTCCCTGACCTGGTGGCACCATTTTATGAAAAGCTTGTGGATATTGAATTACCTACCATCGGTGCTTATTGGTCGTCCGGTAAGGAGAAGGAATAGTGGGTAAGATAGTAATTGATCCGGTAACCAGAATTGAAGGACATCTGAAGATTGAAGCCATAGTCGAGGATGGGGTGGTTAAGGATGCGCGTAGCAGCGGCGTCCTGTTCCGGGGGCTCGAGCTTATCTTAAGGGGAAGAGACCCCCGTGATGCTCAGGTGATAACACAACGTATTTGCGGCGTTTGCCCTCAATCTCATGCCATTGCCGCTACTTTGAATCTGGATAGTGCCTTTGGCATTGCTGACAAGATCCCCGATAATGGCCGCATCATAAGAAACCTCATTCATGGAGCGCATGTTGTCCAGGACCATATCCTCCATTTCTATCACCTGGCTGCTCTTGACTATGTTGACATAACTGATGTCGCCAAATACGAGGGTAAGGATTCTAACCTGAATTCGATAAAAGACTTCATCTCTCGAGGTGCACTTGGTCCGTTTGTACCTCGCTACGAAGGAGATTACCGTCTACCGGCTGAAATCAACCAGCAAGCGGCAGCTCACTATGTTAATGCCCTTGAGGTCAGGCGCATCGGTCATGAGATGGTCAGCATCTTCAGTGGTAAGGTTCCGCATAGTGTCGGGGTTGTCCCTGGTGGAGTCACATCAACCCCTTCTGTTGACATGATTACCTCATTCTTGTGGAAATTGAGGATATTGCAGGACTTCATCGACAATGTGTATATGCCCGACGTGTTGGCAGTAGCGGGAGCTTACCCTGATTATGCTGAAATCGGAGTCGGCTGTAAGAACCTGCTATCCTATGGTTCCTATGACTTGGACGGGAAAGAGCCAGACTTGGTCCGGCGAAAGCGGTTGTTTAAACAGGGAACGACTTCGGCCGACCTCAAACATAATGCGCTGGATATCACCAGGATTACCGAGGATGTCAGGCATTCGTGGTATGAGGATTCTTCATCGGGGCGGCATCCCAGTAACGGTGAAACCAAGCCCAACTATGGTAAGCAGGAAGCTTATTCTTGGGTGAAGTCGCCTCGCTATGACGGCAGGGTTTACGAAGTCGGCCCACTGGCACGGGTCGCCGTTACCTATGCCAGCGGTGACTCAGAGATGAAGAAGTTGGTCGATTGGGCACTGGCTGAACTCAAAGCACCGCCCACAGCGTTGTTCTCAGTTTTAGGTCGTCACCTGGCGCGAGCCCTATCTGCCAAGTATATCGCTGATTCCATAGAGAAATGGCTTCTGGGGCTGAAGATAGGAGAACCTACCTTTGCTGAGTATACCATTCCTGAAGAAAGTACAGGAATGGGCTTAACTGAAGGCGCACGAGGCGCGTTGGGACACTGGATTGAAATAAAGGAGAAGAAGATTGCCAACTACCAGTGTGTGGTGCCAACCACTTGGAACGCCTCACCTAAGGACGACAACGGAAACCTCGGTCCTATAGAACAGGCTATCGTAGGCACTAGAATAAGGGACGAAGACAATCCGTTTGAGATTGTGAGGATTGTTCGTTCTTTTGACCCGTGTCTTGCCTGTGCTGTTCACCTAATTACGCCTAAATCGCGTGAGTTGGGTCGATTTCGGGTAGTATGAGCGTTTAAAGGAGTCGGGATGATTGTTTCACAACAAAAACCTGTGGAAGAAATCTTGGGATACCTAGATGGAGAGGATAGAATCTTTATTCTAGGTTGCAATGGCTGTGCTGAGGCTTCTGGCTCTGGTGGACCGGACCAGGTTGCTGAAATGCAAAGTATATTGGAGGAGAATGGTAAGAAAGTCATAGGCTCTATGGTTATCGATTTTCTCTGTCAGAAAGCCCTGGTCAAGTCACGGCTGAGGCCGAGGACCGAGCAGGTTGAAGCCGCGGATTCGATGTTGATTATGACATGTGGCCTTGGTGTTCAGGCAGTGGCAGCGTCGGTAAACAAAATATGCCACCCGGCTTGTGACACCGTCAATATGGGCGGCAGCCGGGGAGAATGGAAAGGCAAGGAAAGGTGCCTGGAATGCGGTGAGTGCGTGCTGGAATACACTGGGGGAATATGCCCGCTAACTGCCTGCACTAAGGGGTTAATCAATGGGGCTTGTGGTGGTGCATCTAATGGCAAATGCGAGCTTGACCCAGAGAGGGATTGCGGCTGGGAATTAATCTACGAGAGGTTAAAGCAGAAAAACCAACTGGACAAATTGAAGAGATTCATTCCTCCCAAGGATTACAGCAAGATGATGCCCAGCCCGAAGATGATGTCCACATCTCTTTGGGCACTGGAGCAAATTGACCAAGAGGAGAAGATAGAGTGAGTTTGCGATCAGTACTCGAGTCAGGAAAGTTTGCCATAACTGCTGAGGTCGCTCCGCTGAAAGGGACCGATATCAATGAGATTGAAGAAGTAGCTGAGCTTTTATTGGGGAGGGTTACTGCCACCAATGTTACTGACCAACAGAGCTCAGTGATGAGGCTGGGCTCACTGGCTACCTGCCATCTGTTGAAAGAAAAAGGACTTGACCCCGTGTTCCAGATGACCTGTCGGGATAGAAACCGGTTGGCGTTGCAATCAGACCTGTTGAGTGCCCACGTACTGGGGATTGAAAATGTCCTATCCCTCACTGGTGATTTACCTTCCCTCGGTGACCATCCCCAGGCTAAGCCAGTTTATGATTTGGATTCGGTACAGCTTTTATGGGCCATTAATAGGTTGAATGAGGGTTACGATGTGGTTGGGAATGAGCTCCACGGGAAGACCGATTTCTTCCCTGGGGCGGTGGTAACACCTGAGGCAGATACTGAGGCCAAACTTGAACTACAGCTTATTAAAATGGAGAAAAAGATTGCCGTTGGGGCCAAATTCTTCCAGACCCAGGCAGTCTATAATGTTGATATCTTTACTAAGTTCATGAAGAGGGTTGAGGGGTTTGGGGTTCCTATCCTGGCTGGAGTGATCCCGTTGAAGTCCGTCGGTATGGCTCGATTTATGAACAAAAACGTATCTGGTGTCTTTGTGCCTGAAGAACTGATTGATAAGATGTCCAAGGCAGAAGATAAAGCGGCAACTGGAATGGACATTGCTGCTAATCTGATCATGGAACTTAAGCACACCTGTCAAGGGGTACATCTGATGGCTATTGGCTGGGAGAAGAGGGTGCCGGCGATACTGGACGCTGCCGGACTGTAACGGTTTCCCAGCCTGCACGCAACGGCTGACCTCATCATAGGATATAATAGATTACTTTCGTTTTTCTTTCATTGCCCGAACGGGGAAGTCATGAAAAAAGGCTATCAGCTTGCTTATCAACTTGCGTGTGAAGAGCTAGGGAATATTGATGATATTGAGCAATTGTGCCTTAGAAGTGGCGCCAGCTATAAAGTCATAGACTCCAAGAAGACAATCGCCCTTGAATATTTGAGCCGATCACATCAAGTTACTCTTCCTGATATTGAAATTTCACTGGAGGATAGCGAGGAAGAGGTTTCACTGGTAGACAAGATACTGATACTTCACTATCTAATTCAAGCGAAGGGCACTCCGCTATCTAACGAGATGATAGGGTACAAGCACCTGCCCGGAGGGTCTGTCTACTTTCCAACCTTCTCCAAGCGAGCTATCAAGCCGATCGTTGACAGTTTTGGCAAGGAGCCGGCGCGGCTACTTGACGTTGCTGCGGCTATCGGGGGGCGTGAGGCCGCGCACGGCGATGTGGCGGTGACCATCGACGCCTTTAGGCGGGTGCCCATAACCTTTGTCCTGTGGCGGGGAGATGAGGAGTTCGCCGCTGACGGCAACATCCTATTTGACAGCACGGTCTCTGACTACCTTACCACCGATGACATAAACGCCGTTTGTGGAATCATAGCCTGGAAGCTGGTAAGGGGACTCCAGGCGGCGGGACCAGAGAAATAGCACAAGCTGATCGGGGTGTAGAATGAACCAAGTCACCATCAAGATCGATGGCCGGGAGATCAAGGTTGAGGAAGGGGCGACTATACTCGAGGCGGCGGAGAGCGTTGGGATATATATCCCGACGCTCTGTCATTACCCTGGCTTGAGGCCACTGGCTGAGCTAAAGCCAGATAGAGCGTGCCGTCTCTGTGTTGTCGAGATGGAAGGAATGGCCTCCCCCCAATTAGCGTGTATCACACCTGTGTCTGACCGAATGGTTATCTTTACCAACTCAGCCGGTCTTCAGAAATTGCGGCGTTACAGCTTGAAACAAATCCTTTCAAGGTATCCCAGCGATTGTCTTACTCAGGACGGGGGAGACAACGGCGAGTTGCAAAGAGTTATCAACTATATTGGTTTGGATGAACTTCCGCCCCATATCTCTAAGAAACTACCTGTTCGAGAGGATAGCCCATTCTTCGTTCGAGATAACAACCTTTGTATATTGTGCGAACGCTGTGTCCGTGTATGTGAGGATATCAGAGGAGTTAAGGCCATTGAGTTTGCCTATCCGTGTCATATGGCTTGGCCTGCCAGAATAGACATTCCTCGCTATATTCGTCTTGTAG
>CAZZJX010000031.1:0-8732 GCA_964654845.1 uncultured Dehalococcoidales bacterium | reverse complement strand
CTCATTGCCTGTCTGAACAAAGTAGACCTAGTGGATGATGAAGAGCTACTAGAGGTGAGCGAGCTTGAGTTAAGGGAGGAAGTGTTTCCTAAATACGGCTTTCCTGGCGCAGAGACACCCATAATTAGAGTCAGCGCCCTCAAAGCATTGGAGTGTGGCTGCGGTAAAAGAGAATGTCAGTGGTGTGGCCCTATATGGCAGCTAATGGATACTATTGATGACTACATTCCAACCCCGGTGCGAGATACGGATAAGCCATTCCTGATGCCTGTCGAGGATGTTTTTAGCATCAAAGGGCGAGGGACAGTAGCCACTGGCCGCGTCGAGCGGGGCGTTCTCAAGCCTGGGGCTGAAGTGGATGTGGTGGGCCTAAAAGAGACGCGTAGCGTAGTGGTGACCAGCCTGGAGATGTTCCACAAAACCCTGCCCGACGCCGAGCCCGGTGACGCCGTCGGTTGCTTGCTAAGGGGAGTAGAGAGGGATGAGATATTACGGGGCATGGTATTGGCCGCCAAGGGAACGGTCAAGCCTCACGTTGAGGCTGAGGCTCAGGTGTACGTACTTACCAAAGAAGAAGGAGGTCGGCATACCCCATTCTTCAACGGCTATAAGCCTCAGTTCTACATCAGAACCACTGATGTCACTGGCAGCATCCAGTTGCCTGAAGGGGTGGAAATGGTCATGCCCGGTGATAACATAACAATGAAGCTGAAGCTCGTCGAGCCCGTCGCCCTAGAAGAAGGTCTCAGGTTTGCTGTTCGTGAGGGTGGAAGGACCGTGGGAGCCGGTGCGGTCACCAAAATCATAGATTAGGTAGATATCAATTGGCGAAGAAGGGAAGCTCTAGGATTATCATTAATCTCGCTTGCACAGAGTGCAAGGAGAGAACATATACGACTTCAAAGAATAAAAGGAATGACCCTGACCGATTGGAGCTCACGAAGTACTGCCCTCGCTGTCGTACCCGCACCCTTTATCGAGAGGTGAGGTAGATTATGAAAAAGGAGGCTGTGGCAGGAAGGCGTGGTGTGCCCCGGTTCAGCCGACTTGGTACCTATTTTCGCGAGGTTATATCTGAGCTCAAGAAGGTTGTCTGGCCTACGAGGGCGGAGACAAGACGGCTAACCCTTATGGTGCTCGCCATTTCCGGTGCTGTGGGGCTTATTCTTGGTGCCATCGATCTGGGTTTCACGTATTTAGTTAATCTTTTTTGGTGATGATAAGTCACGTGTGGAGGCATGGGTTATAAACCCCTGAGCGGGGTTTCGCTTCTAATTTGAGAGGGAAAGCATGGGACGGGATGACAAAAAGTGGTATGTGTTCCATACCTATTTCGGATACGAGCAGAGGGTCAAGACCAATCTGGAGCAACGTACCAAATCAATGGATGCCCAGGATAAGATACTCCAGGTGGTCATTCCCACTGAGAATGTTATCGAGATCAAGGAAGGACAGAGGAAAACTGTCGCCAAAAAAGTCTTTCCCGGCTACATCCTGGTCGAGATGGAACTAACCGACGAAAGCTGGAATGTGGTACGCAACACCCCGGGAGTCACTGGCTTTGTAGGCGCGGGAACCAATCCTGTCCCCCTCGATGATAATGAGGTTGAGACCATTTTTGACCAAATGAAGACTGAAACGCCCCGTGTCAAGGTAGGTTTTGCCAGAGGGGACAGTGTGCGGGTGGTCGATGGACCTTTCTACGATTTCATCGGCATAGTTGACCAGATTAACGAAGCCAAGGGCAAGGTTAAGCTGCTCGTTTCCTTTTTTGGGAGAGAGACACCTATGGAACTCGACTTCCTTCAGGTGGAAAGACTTTAAATGTCGCAAACGCTTGGGGACAAATGCCTTTTTCGCAAGTGGCCTCATATTTTGCTTAATGGAGGATAGGATTGGCCAAGAAGAAGATCAAGACGGTGATAAAACTCCAGCTCCCCGCAGGGCAGGCAAGTCCTGCCCCTCCCGTGGGCCCGATTCTTGGGCAGCATGGATGTAATATTATGGGCTTCTGCAAGGAATATAATGATCGTACTGCCTCCCAGGCAGGCTCTATCATCCCTGCAGAGATCACTATATTTGAGGACCGTTCGTTCAGCTTTATTCTCAAGAGCCCGCCCGTCGCCGATCTGCTTCGGAGAGCGCTCAACGTGGAGAAAGGGAGCGGCACGCCAAATGTGCAGAAGATCGGCACGCTCCCCCGGGAAAAGATCCGTGATATCGCTGAGCTTAAGATGAAAGACCTTACCGCCGCCGACACCGACGGGGCGATGCGGATCGTCGAGGGCACGGCGCGAAGCATGGGGATTGAGGTAGAATAATGGCGAACCGTGGAAAGAAATATCAAAACGCAACCAAGCTGGTGGATCGTACTAAAGAATATGACCCAAAGGATGCCGTCGAGCTGGCAAAAAAGACATCCTATGCCAACTTTGATGAGACTGTAGAGCTCCACCTCAATATGGGTCTCGATCCCCGTCATGCCGACCAGCAGGTAAGAGGGGTGGCTAGCCTGCCTCATGGGCTGGGGAAGATGGTCAGAGTCCTCGTTTTCACCCAGGGTGAAGCGGTTAAAACCGCCGAGGAGGCTGGAGCTGATTATGTAGGTGGCGATGATATGGTGAAGAACATCGAGGATGGCTGGCTGGAATTCGATGTTGCCATCGCTACCCCTGACGTAATGGGGAAAGTCTCCAAGCTTGGCAAGATTCTTGGTCGCCGAGGGCTCATGCCTAATCCAAAATCGGGAACCATTGTTCCTCCCCAAGACCTGCCCAAAGCTATCAGTGATGTTCGAAAAGGTCGTGTGGATTTCAGGATAGATAAAACAGCAGTCATTCACCTTCCTTTGGGCAAGCTGAGCTTCGACGATGATAGATTGCTGGGGAACCTGGCTGCACTAATCGAGGCCGTGCTCCGCGCCAAGCCCAGCGGTGCCAAGGGGCAATACATCAAAAGCGCATCTCTCTCTACTTCAATGGGGCCAGGGATAAAGCTCGATGTGAAAGCAACCCAGGAGCTTCATGCTCCTTAGCTTCCAACAGATTACAATTAAGATAAGCGCCATAGACAGCGGGTGCCATTATGGCTTAATGAACTGCCCGCCGAGGCTAGAGTAGAGGTCCTTGTGTCTATGGCGCAAGGGCCTTTTTATTTTGGGAGGTGTATATGCGTATAGATGAGAAGAAGGAAGTAGTTGAAGAGCTTGCCGCGAAGCTTTCTCGGTGCAATATCGCCATCACCACGGACTATCGTGGACTACCGGTAGCTGAAATGACTGAACTGCGTCGCAGGCTACGCCAGAGGGAGATTGAATACCGTGTTGTGAAAAACACCATGGCTCGCTTTGCCGCAGAGAAGGCGGAAAAGAGCGAGTTCACTAGCATTGTTGAGGGTCCCATAGCTATCGCCTTCGGCTATGGCGATATCACTGATCCCGCTAAGGCATTAATCGATTATATTCGCTCCTCAGGAAGTGGGCTGAAGATCATCGGTGGGCTACTTGACCAAAGGGTGCTTAGTGCCTCCGAGATAGCAAACCTCGCTAACTTGCCCCCAAAGGAGGTGCTGGTCTCCAAGCTATTGGGCGGGATGAAAGGACCCATCATTGGCCTTGTTAATGTGCTTAATGCAAACATAGCAGATTTTCTTTACGTACTAAATGCAAGAATGAAACAATTAGAAGGAGGAAGCAGTGACTAGCGAAGTAGAACAAGCCCAAGAAGAGGGAGAGAAAGAGAAGAAGGGGGCCACCAAGCGGGCTGCTCCCAAGCGCGCCGCACCCAAAGAAGCAAAGGTAGCAAAGACGATGGCAAAAGAGGATCTCATCGCTGCTATTAAGAGTATGACCGTACTTGAGCTCAGTGAGCTGGTCAAAGCTCTGGAGGAAGAATTTGGCGTCAGTGCTGCTGCCCAGGTTGCAGTAGCTGCAGCGCCCGGTGCCCCTGCTGAGGCTGCACCAGAGGAGGAAGAGCAGACAGAATTCACCGTGATCCTCAAAGACATCGGCGCCAACAAGATCAATGTGATCAAGACAGTGCGTGAGGTATCCGGCCTAGGGCTCAAAGAGTCCAAGGATCTGGTGGAGAGCGCCCCGGCTACAGTGAAAGAAGGCATCAGCAAAGAGGAATCAGCAACGCTGAGAGAGAAACTCGAGGCTGCGGGCGCCACTATCGAGGTCAAATAGCTTATAGATCCGAGATTATGGTGGAATACCATCCCAAGATAAAGGAGTTGCCTGTCGGGGAGCGCCCCAGGGAGAGACTCAAGGAGGACGGTCCATCTTCACTCTCAAATAGCGAACTCCTGGCGATCGTACTTCGCATCGGTACTGCTTCGGAGAATGCGCTCGCTCTCGCCACGAGGATGCTCACAAGATTTGGTGGCCTTGTTGGTCTCTCCAAAGCAAGCTTTGGCGAGCTTTGTTCCGAGGCAGGTATGGGTGAAGCGAAAACAGCTCAACTAAAGGCCGCCCTCGAACTGGGTAGGCGGCTCGTTTCCACACAGTCTGAGGAGAGGACAGTGATTCGCTCCCCTCAGGACGTGGCCAACCTCTTAATGGCGGAAATGGGCTTTCTGGATCAAGAGCAGCTTAGGGTGGTGTTGCTCAATACCAAGAACCAAGTGATCACCATTTCAGAGGTCTATAAGGGCAACGTAAGCACTTCGCTTGTCCGCGCCAGCGAGGTATTCCGAGAAGCTGTCAGAGAAAACTGTCCTGCGATCATCGTGGTTCACAATCATCCCTCAGGCGACCCGGCACCCAGCGCCGAGGATATCCAAATCACTGAACAAATTATAGAGGCGGGGAAGACTCTTGACATCGAGGTTTTGGACCATATCATCATTGGTCAGCAGAGGTATGTGAGCCTGAAGGAGAGAGGGGAGGGGTTTAAATAATACAATCGCCTCTTACCATTGCATTGGACACAGCGATGTGATATAGTTATAAAGGCTTTCCGGTGGTTTGAGCGGGGTTGTCCCACCCGTTCCCATCCCGAACACGGAAGTGAAATGCCCCAGCGCAGACGATACTGCCCCGGCAACGGGGTGTGGAAAATATGCCACTGCCGGGGAGCCTTATAGTTAAAGCCAGCAAAAAGAGCCCTTCTAGGTATATGGGGCTCTTTTCTTTTTAAGGTGAGTGTGTTATAATATACGATAATAGTTCCTCTTATCTACTAAGGAGGAAGATGTCCAGCAGATTCGAAAAGTTTACCGAAAGAGCCCGCAAGGTGCTCACCCTGGCTCAAGAGGAGGCCCAGCGACTCAATCACAACTACATCGGCACAGAGCATATACTACTTGGTTTGGTTCGGGAGAGTGAAGGTGTTGCAGTCAAAGTTTTGACCAACCTTGGTGCAGACCCTGATAAAGTACGTGGTGCCGTAGAGTTTATTATCGGACGAGGGGAACGAACCGTCAGTGGCGAGATTGGACTTACCCCTCGCGCCAAGAGGGTTATTGAGCTCGCTGTAGACGAGGCGCGCCGCCTCAATCATAACTATATAGGCACTGAGCATCTACTGCTTGGGCTATTACGCGAGGCTGAAGGGGCTGCCTCCAGCGTCTTGGAAAGTCTTGGTGTAAACTTGGACAAGACCAGGGCAGAGACTTTGCGAATTCTCAGCGAAATCATGCCCCAGGCGCGCGGGGGTGCCCGTTCCACATCTAAAACTCCGACTCTGGATCAACTCAGTATAGACCTGACCGCTGCCGCTCGCGCCGGCAAGCTTGACCCTATTATTGGACGCCATAAGGAAATCGAGCGGGTTATTCAGATACTAAGTCGGCGCACAAAGAACAACCCTTGCCTTATCGGGGAACCAGGAGTGGGCAAGACAGCCATTGTAGAGGGCTTGGCCCACCGCATTGTCGCCGGCGATGTCCCTGAAACCTTACGCGACAGGCGATTGCTCACTCTTGATATGGGTGCGCTGGTGGCAGGAACGAAGTATCGCGGTGAGTTTGAAGAGCGGTTAAAGAAGGTTATCGATGAGGTAAAAGCCGCGACCAATTGCATGCTCTTCATCGATGAGATGCATACCATCGTCGGTGCTGGTGCCGCTGAAGGGGCTATCGATGCCTCTAGTATATTGAAGCCCCCACTTGCGCGAGGGGATCTGCAATGCATCGGGGCGACCACCGCCGATGAGTATAGGAAACATGTAGAGAAGGACGCTGCACTGGAGCGAAGGTTTCAACCAATACCAATTGAGGAGCCGTCGATAGAGCAAACCATCGACATCCTCCGTGGTATCAAGAGCCGCTATGAAGACCATCACCAATTGAAGATAACTGATGATGCAATAAATGCTTCGGCCACACTGGCAGCAAGGTATATTCCTGATCGCTTTCTCCCCGATAAGGCAATTGACCTGGTGGATGAAGCTGCCTCTCGGGTAAGGATCAAGAATTATGCACCCCCAGATAGTTTGAAAGACGCCGATCGTGACCTAGAAACAGTGCGCAAAGATAAAGAGGCAGCTATCGCCTCCCAAGAGTACGACTATGCAGCAGAGTTAAGAGAGCGAGAGCTGATGCTAGCGGCAAAAACAAAGAAGATACGGGAAGAGTGGCTGGAGGAGCAAAAGCAGGTGGAGAAGGTGGTCAGCGCGGAGGATATCGCTCACGTCTTGAGTATGTGGACTGGGATCCCAGTAACCAGTCTGGCTAGAGATGAGACCACTCGTCTCCTTCAAATGGAAGATGTCCTGCACCGCCATATCATCGGTCAAGATGAAGCGATCAATATCATCTCGAAAGCCGTGAGGCGCGCTCGTGCTGGGTTCAAGGACCCACGGCGACCAATCGGCAGCTTTATCTTCCTCGGTCCCACTGGGGTGGGCAAGACAGAGCTGGTGAGAGTACTTTCCGAGTTCCTTTTTGGCAGCCGAGACGCGTTGATCAGGCTAGATATGTCGGAGTTTATGGAGAGGCATGCGGTGGCTCGCCTTGTTGGTGCGCCCCCTGGATATGTGGGCTACGACGAGGGAGGGCAGCTAACTGAAGCAGTGAGACGCAAGGGCTACTCAGCAATCCTGCTTGACGAGATTGAGAAGGCACACCCCGATGTGTTCAACATTTTGCTCCAGGTCTTCGACGACGGTCATCTCACCGATGCTAAGGGAAGGCGAGTGGATTTTCGCAACAGCATCATCGTGATGACCAGCAACATTGGCGCTGAGCTGATAAAAAGGGACACGACTCTGGGCTTCGCCGTTAAAGCCGATGATGCGATGGATCAGCAAAAGTCTTATGAGCGAATGAAGGACAAGGTGCTCGGGGAGATGAAGAAATTCTTCCGACCTGAGTTTCTCAATCGCATCGACGGCATCGTGGTATTCCACGGGCTAAACAAGGAGCACATCAGGCAAATCGTAGATCTCATGCTTCGCGAGGTGTGGAAGGAGCTTGTGGAGAAGACTATAAAACTGGAGGTCACCGACGCCGCCAAGAACCTCATTGGCGAGAAGGGCTACGACCCTGTCTTTGGGGCCAGACCATTGCGGCGTACCATCCAGGATATGCTGGAGGACCCACTTTCAGAGGCCCTTTTACGCGGGGACTTCCAGGCCGGTGACACAGTGCTTGTTGATTGCGAGGATGACGAGATCGTCATTCGCACCCTGGCGATGGCACAATCCCCTGTATAAATGGTAAGGATGGTGCTAAACACTTTCAAAAAGAGCTTAATGGCGTATACTCAAAACTTAATGAGAGCAGCTAAGCTCTTTTTTTATTCCACTTTGGAGGAGTGAACAATGGAAACTAAATTTGATCCTAAGAAAACTGCTCTCTTGGTGATCGATATGCAGAACGACCTTGCCAAAACTGGGCCGGACTATTTTGCCCCGCTTTATCAAATGGTTCAATCAAACAATATCATTGAGAACTTCACCAAGGTGGTAAAGGGAGCACGGCAGAAAGGACTTCCCATCATCCATATAAAGACAGTGCATAGAAAAGACAATGCCGATGTCGCGCCCACAGTCACTGACTTTATGCTCCAAGGTCTGGTTCCCAAGGAAATGCCGCCAATCTTGATTGAGGGGACGCCAGGGGCTGATTTCATCGAGGAACTCCAGCCAGCCACCGAAGACTATGTAGTGGCGAAGCGGAGGAGCGGCGCTTTTTACAATACCGACCTCGACCTCTTTCTGCGCACTCGTGGCATCGATACCTTAATAGTGGGCGGCGTGGTTACAAACGGCTGCGTGGAGAATACCATTCGGGGTGCCCGTGAAAGGGATTACCATGTTATTGTTCTTAGTGATTGCTGCGCTGCTGTAGTAGCTCAAGCCCACGATCATGCCATTAACAACGTTTTCCCTGGCCTTGGGAGGGTGAGAGCCTCAGACGAGGTTCTGGAAGTAATGAAGTAAACCAGCAAGGTCGACTGCTGCACCGTTGCTGAATGGAAGGTGCGAGGTTGAGAATGCCTCGCACCTTTTTACCGCTTGTGGCATCTTCGTCGCCTGCTCTCTTGTGCCTCCTGTGCCTCATGCTCCTGACACATCTTTACCGCAATCTCCCTCACCATGTTAAAAAGATCTAGGAAAGGGCAAGCTGGTTGTTTCCCCCTGATTGAGTCACCTCTGTAGCTCATGTATAATGGACCAAACCCTAATAAGCTGTCGCCCACCAACGAATCATGAAGATGGGTTATACTAAACACCGTTCGTGGTGAGCTTGTCGAACTGTTCGTTGTGAGCTTGTTGGATCGTTCGTGG
>CAZZJX010000030.1:0-8761 GCA_964654845.1 uncultured Dehalococcoidales bacterium | reverse complement strand
TCCATTCGAAGATCTTTTTCATCTTCCCACAGCACTCCCGAGTGGGTGCACCCCGCAGGGTACACAATCAAAAGGCGTACATAGAAAAAGGGAGTGTCGTGGCTCGACACTCCCCGTCATTATAGTCCGGACGATCAGCTGCCTGCAACGTGGCGGATCTCGTCCAAATCCTCCTGTTTGAACAGGCCCTTTTTGATGGGCACATTGATCTCACCGCCAGCAGTCGCCTGCCTCAGGTCGTCGACGACGACGGTGGCGCTGTTCAGTACTGCAGGATCTAACTCTTCCTTGCCTTCGGCATCGGCTCCAATGGCATTTATATGAGTTCCGTTACGAATCCATTCCCTCTTTATAATAGGCTCTCGGGCCGGGGTCATAGTGCAGACTATATCCGATGAAGCCGTCTCCTCAAGTGGACACACCTCTATGCGGCGATGAGGGAAGAACTCAGCAAATCGCTGGCTGGCCTCCGCACGGATATCATATATCCTGATTAGCTCCAGTTTAAAAATCTCAGCGTGGGCAAGGAGCTGCGAATAGGCCTGCCGGCCGGCCCCCACCAGGCCAAGCGTACGGGAGTCTCTGCGGGCTAGATATTTGGAAGCAATAGCCGCTGTTGCTCCAGTCCTGTAAGCGGTTATCTCCGTCGCATCCATCACAGCCAAAGGATAGCCCGTCTCCGAGTCGCTATAGATCAATATGCCCATAACAGTAGGCAACCCCCTCCTACGGTTGTTGGGATGAAAATTGACCCACTTTATGGATGCGGCGCCCGCCATACAAGCTGGCATTGCCCTGAAATCCCCTTCTTCTACCCCGAGGTAGGCCTTTGGTGGCATCCATAGCTTCCCTTCACCATAGGCTCTGAACGCCTCCTCTACCGCGCTCATGACCTCTCCCATACGCAGCAGTCCCTTCAGGTCTTTTGCACTAAGTATCAGAGTTTTTAGCATGTCATCTGTTCCCATATGCCGCTCCCTTTCACAAGCCCGAGTTGTTCAACAAACTGGCAGCCTCTTTACCACATCACTGCTTAGCCCATGTGCCGATTGATAACTACACTATGGCAGGATATAAGTACCATCTTTTTCCTTGATAAGCTTTGATCACTAGACGCCTTCGAAGAAATTTCGGGGTCCCTCTACACACAAGCGGTCCAACGTCGATTCCGAGACACCCATCTCTCTAAGCCAGGGGAAAACCACCTTCTTCAGGAAAAGATATCCGTGGGGATTGAGTCTCAGCCTCTCTTCTTCTGATACCACTGGATTCTCCGCCAAGACACGCGCCAATAGACAGTCGTGGGAAGGAAGAAGGCGATCCGCATATCCAGCATCTATCAGTGCCTTCATTGTTTTTGTGCGGGCAAGTGGGCTTACATTGCGTCCCGGATAGCGGTCCAGGCCAAGATAACACCCCTGCTCCAGAATCCAGATAAGGTATTCCGTGTCGGTGGTATCATTGGAATGATCCATCTTTACCCTTCTCAGGTCTACACCTTCCTCCTTCAAGACAGCTAGTTGCTGCTCTCCCACTCGACCCGGTGAATAGGAATGCAGCATAATGGGAGCATTAGTCTCAAGGTGTGCCCGAGCTACTCCACGTAGAATGGTTTCCTCCGCTGGCGTGACTCCCGAAATATCGCTTGCCCCTTTGAGGATACCAGCCCTGATATCCGTGCCGGAGATACCGTCTCGGATTTCATGGATAAATAGCTGGGCGAATTGATCCGCGGAAACTCCCTCAAAGAAGGGGGGGATGTCCAACCACCAGCCGGTACAGGCGATGATGTTGACTCCACTCAGACGAGAAGCCTTAGCCATTACATTCACGTCTCGGCCCAAGTCGAGGGTAGTAGCATCAACAACAGTGTCAATCCCGCCTTCTTTTGCTTGTGTCAACCCATCGACAATGCGGTCCATGAAATCGAGGCCGAGAAGCTCGGAGTAGTTCTGAGTTATACCGGCTGAAGCACATACAAGGTGTTCATGCATGAGAGTGAAGCCGATATTCGCAGTGTCAAGAGGCCCAAGCACGGAATTTATGGTCGCCATAGAATTAGTCCTCCTTTCAATCCCTAGAAAACGCATATTTGGACAGACAAAGTCAATCTCGAAAATCCTTTAGAAACCTTCAGGCAAATGCTACCACAGACATCCAAAACAATCGTTAAAGCTAGCTTCAACCAACTTGTAAAAACAACCTCCCATAGCTAGGGCTCCAAGAGCTCACCTCAAGCTTAGCTTCATTTTACTGCTAAAGAGACACAAATGGAACAGGTAGTCAGTCAGAATATATTCTGACGAACTACTAAATTGGTATGCAATCTGCAAGCCCCAGTCTTGGAGTGCTGAGAACTAACATGGATGGTCTGGTCTGACGACACCCGCATACCCTTTGTTTCCCATGTGGCTACAAGGGAAAGGTAGTCGCCTGCAGTCAACCCACCTCTAATCCCCAAAAGCTGGCCAGGCAGCACGACAGCGCATTCATGCGAAACAGGGGATAGCCCCCTGGTAAAATCCTTGCCAACCCGCTGTTAATACGAGGCCTATGGTGGCATTATATCATGCGGATTAGTGTACCTATGGAGTCCATTGAACCAGCATAAGATGAGTACCCTAGTAGGAAGGAAAATAATCAAAGAGGAAATCAACGGAGTTGCCATAGGTAGCGATTTTGTGGTATTTTAGCAGTGTTGACATCAGTTTGGGTGAAAACAGAGTATTCATGCTGCTAGGTTTATATCTAATGGCTCTAATAGAGGATTAACAATGATCATTGTAGGTGAGAAGATAAACACTAGTCGGAAGAGCATTGAAGAGGCTGTCAAGAAACAGGATGCTGCGTTTATCACCAAGATCGCCCATGATCAAGCCGAAGCCGGGGCACATTACATTGATGTAAACGCCGGGACTTTTGTGGACCAGGAGGTTGATTACCTCTGCTGGCTGGTTGAGACAGTACAAAGCAAAGTGGATCTACCCTTGTGCTTGGACAGTCCCAATCCCAAGGCCTTGTCCCAAGCAATCAAACGCCACAAAGGCGAACCGATGATCAATTCCATTTCACTTGAAGAAGACCGCCTTCGATCCCTTCTTCCTGTTATCACCTCTCACCCCTGTCATGTGGTCGCCCTGTGCATGGCTCAAACATCGATGCCCACCACCGTAGAAGAAAGAGTCCAGGTCGGTTCGGAGCTTATCAACAAGCTAACAGATGAAGGGATTCCTCTTGAAAAGATCTATGTGGACCCGCTGGTGCAGCCTGTTTCCGTAGACACCGGCATGGGGATCGCCACCCTCGGAGCCATCAATGAAATCATGAATAATTTCCCGGGCGTGAATACCATCTGCGGCCTTTCCAACATCTCATTTGGCCTTCCTGAACGTCACCTGATCAATCGCAACTTTCTAGCTCTTTGCATATCCTATGGTCTCTCCACCGCCATTCTCGACCCGACCGACAAGCAACTCATGTCAACCCTCCTTGCGGTCGAGATGCTTCTCGGCCGGGATGAATACTGCGAAAACTTTATAGAGGCCTACCAAGATGGCCGCATTATCGGAGGTTGATAGTTGAAAGTTGACAGGCTGGTGTGGGGGACCATTTACCAAATAACCATCAACCGTCAAACCCTGAAGTAGTTCTAAGGAGGTTAAAGATGAGTGATTTTAAGGCATTGAATGAATCTGTGATCAAGGGAGACACCAAGACGGCGGTAGCGGAAACTCAGAGCGCCCTTGATGCTGGCAGCAATCCCAAGGACATTCTCGATAAGGGGCTCATTGTCGCCATGGACAAGGTGGGCGAGAGGTTTTCAAAGGGGCTGATATTCGTCCCCCAGATGTTGCGCTCCGCCAAGACCATGAAAGAGTGCATGAACCTGCTCGAGCCCCTGTTTAAAGAAGGTGATGTCACCTCCAAGGGAAAGGTATTAATTGGGACGGTCAAGGGCGACTTGCACGACATCGGCAAGAATCTTGTTTCCATGATGTTGGGGGGCGCAGGATTCACCATCACGGATCTAGGCGTAGATGTCCCTCCCGAGAAGTTTGTCCAAAAGGTGCAAGAGGTAGAGCCGGACATCGTGGCATTGTCGGCGCTGCTCTCCACCACCATGCCTGCCATGCACCAGACCATCGAGGCGTTAGAGAAAGCCGGTATCAGGGACAAAGTCAAGGTGATGATTGGTGGTGCACCCGTCACTGATCAGTATGCCCAGGAGATCAAGGCCGACTCTTATGCATCGGATGCAGGTTCTGCCGTGAGCAAAGCCAAAGAATTACTCGGCGTTTCTTGAAAGATTATTTTATCCTAAAGGAGTGGGCCATGAAACCGATAAATATCCCCACCTTCCAACCTCGGCTGAGGGTCTTGAACAGGGACCAGGCGTTGGCAATCCACACCGCCGCTCTAGAAATCCTTGAAAAAACAGGGTTTAAGATGGAGCATCCCGGTGCTCTGGGAATGCTCGCCGATGTCGGGTGCAAGGTTTCTAACGGTGATTGGGTTAAGCTACCCGCTCACCTTGCTGAAGAAGCCCTACGGTCAGCCCCCAGGCAGATTGCCCTTTACGACCAGAAGGGTAACAAAACGATGCCTCTCGTCAACGGCAACCCCTTTTATGGCACAGGTTCCGACGCCACTTTCACCTTGGATTTGGAAACCGGTCAACGTCGCCGGGCTGTCTTGAAAGATGCCGCCAATTTTACCAAGCTGGTTGACGGGCTGGATAACATGGCTTTTGCCATGTCCATGGCCAATCCTAAAGATGTTCCTGTAGAAGATATCTATGTCTATGTTTTTGCCGAGATGGTTAAGAACACTAATAAGCCCATTGTTTTCATCGCAGACAGTGGCAGAGACATTGCCAAAATCTACGAGATTGCTTGCCAAGTGGCGGACGGTGAAGAAAATCTACAGAGGAAGCCCTTTATACTCAATTACTCAGAGGCCATCAGTCCCTTGCGCTTCCCTGAAAACATTATGGAGAAACTCATTTTCTGTGCTAAAAAGAAGATACCTATATGCCTTCCCTCTGGATCCAACGCCGGAGGCGGGGCCCCGGTCACACTTGCCGGAGCTATGGCTCTAGGGATCGCTGAAAACCTGGTAGGACTCGTTGTTCACCAGTTGGCCGGCAAAGGCTCTCCGTTCCTGTTTGGCCCCAATGTCAGCGTTTTGGACATGAGGTCCGCCGTAGTCTCGTATGGTTGTCCCGAATGGAGTATCACTCAGGCCGCGCTTGCCGATATGCGTGATGAAATCTACGACCTGCCCATCTGGGCCTTCGCCGGAGCCTCGGATGCCAAAGTGATGGACGCCCAGGCAGGAGCCGAAGCCATGTTTTCCATCATCAGTGCCATGCTTTCGCGAGCTAACCTGATCCACGACGTCGGTTTCTTAGAATTTGGCACCACCTCCTCTCTGGAGATGGTGACCATGGCTAACGAACTGGTGGCTATGAGCCGGTTTTTCCTCGATGGGATTCCTGTCAATGAGGAAACCCTAGCCCTTGATGCCATTGAAAGGGTGGCTAAGGAGACCGGTTCCATGTTCCTAACAGACGATCACACCTTTGAACATTTCATGCAGGCCCAGTTTCTACCGAAGCTTTTGGATCGCTCCCGTTACGATTCATGGGAAGAGGCCGGGGCTATGGACTTGTATAAGCGGTGCAATATCGAGGCGAAAAGGATTCTTTCAGAACATCAGGTAGAACCCAAACCTGATGAAGTGCTTAAAGGAATCGATCAAATTCTCCACGGACGCTGATAAGGTGTTTAACTATGGGAACGAGTTTGCCATTTTACAGGCCGCTTACACCTGAAGATGCGAAGCAGATCGACCAAACGGGGCGCCGAATACTGGAACACGTGGGCATTAGAATTGCTGGGAGCAACGGTAGTCCATTTCTTGACAAGTTGAAGAAGGCAGGAGCACAAGTCGACTACGACAATCAGCTAGTCCGCTTTGAAAAGGATTGGCTTGATGAAGTTCTGGCTCGTGCCCGCTCCAAATTTATCCTCTACTCTCGAGATGGAACAAATGACCTCCACTTAGGGGAAGGCAAGGTCCACTTCGGCAACGGAGGACGGGTATTTCGTATTCTCGATATGGGGACAGGCGGTTATCGTTACACCTTGCTAAGAGACGTGGCCCATACCGCCACCCTGGTGGATCACCTTGACTATATACGTTTTTACATTATTGCCTGCCAGGCCCACAATGTAAAACCTCAAAACTATCATTTAAACGATTTCTTTCATGCGCTCAACTATACCACGAAACATGTGATGGGCGGTTGTAGTAACCTGGAAGGCGTTAGGCAGATGTGGGAACTTGCCAGTCTCATAGCCGGAGGGAAAGACAGATTGAAAGAAAACCCCTTTGTTTCGGTGATCACCAATCCGATAAGCCCCCTTACCATTGATAGCACTACGCTAGGTATTCTTAATTTCTGTACCACACACGGCATTCCCGCCACCTGCGCACCGGCACCTATTGCCGGGGCTACCGCACCCGCTACCTTGGCCGGAACCCTTTCCCAAATGCATGCGGAATCGCTGGCCGGGGTGGCTATCGCCCAGGTGTTCGCTCCTGGAGCCAAAGTGCTTTATGGTGCAGTCCCTACAACCATGGACTTACGGAATATGGAATTCGCCATGGGCTCAGTGGAGATGGGGATGATGAACGCTGCTGCAGTCCAACTGGCGAAGCTCTATAACTTGCCCATTTACGCCTCGGCTGGGGTCACTGAGGCTAAAAGACCCGACATCCAGGCTGGCTTTGAGAAGACTGTTTCCAGTTTGATGGTAGCCATGACCGGAGCGGACTTCGTTCACCTGACAGCCGGTATGATAGACTCGGGCGATTCCATCTCCTATGAGCAATATGTAATCGACAACGAAATCATTGGCATGATTCACCGGATACTGGCAGGCATTGAGGTGAACAAGGATACTATGGGATTCGATGTGATTGAGAAGGTCGGCCCTGGGGGCAACTATATAGCGGAAGACCATACTATCGACCATATGATGGACGAATTCTTCTATCCCAACCTGAGAGTGAGGTGCAACTTTGATATTTGGGAAGAAAGAGGCCGGCCAGACATGTTGAGCCGTGCCCACGACCTAGTTCAACAAATGCTAGACGAGGGCGAAGAAGGTCTCTTGGATCAGGACTTGATCCTCGAGATACGAAAAGCTTTCCCCGGTATAATTAATATCTAGTATGACAATGTCGAACAAAACCGGAAACATCATACGTATCATTGCTTGCACTGTCTTCAAACCAGCCCTTGAGTATCTTCAACTGGAAAAAAGATACCCTAATGTGCGTTTGACTTATTTGCCATCCAACCTACATCTGAGACCACAAGAGCTGAAAAAGCGCCTAAAAAATAGGGTAGTCGCTGCTCAAAAAAGGAATGAGCGGGTCATATGCCTTTATGGTGACTGCTTCCCCGGTATCGACCGCTTTTGCCAACAGCACGGGGTAGCTAAGGTACCCGGGCATTACTGCTATGAAATGCTCCTCGGCAGTGAGCGATTCGAGCGGCTCATTAATGAGATGGCGGGAACCTATTTTGCTGAGAAAGACCTTATTCTCCACTTTCAAGAATATTGCGTGCGCCCCTTAGAACTCCAAGACGAGGAAATGCGAAGGTATTGTTTTGAACATTACAAGAGATTACTTTACGTGCGGCAGCCGTCAGACCCAGACCTTGAGGTCCAGGCTGGCGAAGTGGCCGATTTCTTAGAGCTATCTCTGGACATTAGCGATGCTGATTATTCGTATCTTGAAAAATATCTCATTGAGCTAATCTAGCACACACTTTATTGCGGTGAAGACGAAAATGCCCCAGGATCAAAAATCAAAGACGAAAGAACACTATATCGGATCTCCTTCATCTGAAAAACGCAAAACAATATACTTCTGGTTGAATGTTTTACCAGATGACCTCTGGCTGAAGGTTCGCCAGGGAAATACTGTCTGGGAGGCGCTACAGAATACAGAGGTGGAACTGGAAGGGGACTGCGGCGGACTGGGGAAATGTGGCAAATGCAAAATCAAAGTCGTCTCTTCAATAGGCCCTCCATCCGAGCAGGAAGAGGAACTTCTTGATGAGGATGAACTGGAACAGGGGATCCGCCTCGCTTGCCGCACCGAGGTGAACAAGGATTTAGTGATCCGAACCAGAGAGGATGACTCTGGCGCTGAAGATTTCCAGATTCTCAAAACTGGCCACCGGCCCCCTTTGCATCTCAAGCCGCTTGTCTACAAGCGGCTCATTACCTTACCCCCTGTCCTCCAGAATGGAGGACTTTCCGACTTGGACCGCATCAAACAGGTGATGATTCCCGGACACCATGACCTGAAAGCCTCGCTTCACTGTCTTCGCACGCTACCAGATATGCTAGAAAGAACACAATTCCATGGAGCGGCAGTGCTCCACGAGGACTGCTTGATGGCCTGGCAAAACCCGGAGGAACTGGACCGCGACTATGGTATGGTTTTCGACATCGGGACGAGCACCCTGGTTGGCAAGCTGGTAAGTTTGGCGGACGGAAGTGAGGTCGCAGTCGTGTCCCGCCTCAATGGGCAAATGAAGTACGGCACAAACGTAATCAGTCGTCTCCAGTACATCAAAGAACACACGGACAGCTTGAAAACTTTGCACCATCGTCTCATAGAGGACCTGAACCAGATAACAACACGCCTTCTAAAAGCAGGAGGACTCAACCCGCGTGAC
>CAZZJX010000029.1:0-8809 GCA_964654845.1 uncultured Dehalococcoidales bacterium | reverse complement strand
TTCCTGGTCAAGGAGCGGAAATCGAGGATTTTACACTGTTTTGACATCATCTTAAATTCAGCTTAATCTCTGCAAATTACGATAAGAACAAGGAAACTGAAAGGACAAAACTGAAAGCATTGACGAGATCGGGCACGGGAACGACCGACAGGCAATGCGAAGCAAGCAACAAGATGTGTGGACTGAGAGGAGGAAGGGAGTTGACGACAACCCAGGTGGCAAAGCAAGTCAATACAGGCCGGAGTTGGATGCACGACTGGACAAGAGAGGTTCCGGCCACGTTGTCTTCCTGTCCGGGCGCTCGCTTGTGCCCGGGAGGCCGTGTAGATGGGGCAACCGCCGACGCATGGTGTTGGAAAACAGGCAGCTACAAGAAGCTGGAGAAGAGACCTGCAGGAATTGGTCTCTTCACTGTTTTTGGGGCTGATGAGCAACACGACTATTTCTACCCACGGGGCATTCTCCACCGGGAGGGTGCCGGTCGGTCGTGGGCAATAACAAACACCTCAAATATCCCTGGGGTGGATTGAAAACAAACAAAATAGAATACAAGTACAAAAAACCATAAGAGAGTGACTGTTTGGACAACGTAATTGCTTACCAGACCGGGCAACCGAGCACAAAGGGTGACTTCGTCTCGCGATTGTCGAGGGGCGAAGGAGCTAACAAATGGTGGCAATTACAGCCAAAGAATCAAACAGCCTCAAGAATCAGGAAAAACCTGATAACATGAAAGGAGGAAAGAAGTGAGAAAGATAATCAGTATTCTCGTAGCTCTAGGCCTGGTATTGGCCTTCAGCGTTGTCGCTATGCCGACAACAGGGGCGGCCTGCACTGCGATTGTTGGCCTCTCCAGTGACTGTGCGGGCGACACGGGAGTGACATACACCATCAACTTCACGTCCCCTGTGACACTACTGCCGGTCAATGACATGATCTCGATAGAGTTTGCCGAAGGCACCACGTTCGGCTTCACAGTCGAAGCTGACATTGATGTTGATGGCAGCGATGTCGATGACATAGACGACGTGGTGATTACCGACAGCAAGATAGAGTTCGCGGTCCCGGCTGGGCACGGTATAATCGACCCAGGCGACGTGGTTGTGGTCACGGTAGAAAAAGTCAAGAACCCCACCGTCGCTGGTGCTAAGCAGTTGACGGTGGACTACGACCTGGCCTGCTGTGCCGGCGTCACGTTCGACTGCGCCGACTACGCCATCGTTCCTGCGGCGTCCACGTACGGCTTGTTCTGGGACTCCAGCGCGACCTATGATGCGGACATAGCGTTTGACTTTGTTCCCCCGTTTAAGGTCTGCGGGCAGGACCAGTTCGGCGGCTATCTGATTGATACCGGTAAATGGGCGAACAACTTCAGCCTGTGGCTTATGCCGACACTGGTGGGCTGCAACGGCCCGTGCGGCACTACTAATGTAACAATGAGCCTGTCGCTGACAGCGGCTCCGGCCGGCTCTAACGTCACGCTCGACCTGGATGGCACGGTCTACAGCCTGTTGATAGATGTTCCGGCTACGACCGAGATAGACATGGGTGACTTCCTGCTGGGCTTCAACGACACTATAGAGTGGTCCAACGCGATCCATTTCGACGCGGTGGGCGATTACCAGATCTGCGTGGAAGTAATCTGCCCGGGAGGCGCACCCGTGTGTCCATCCTGTAGCTCCGAGGACACGGTGGTCGCTTCCAAGTGCTTCGACATTAGCGCTTACCAGCACAAGGACGCCACCAAGATAGACCTGTTCCGCAAGTGGAACCTGATTTCGCTGCCTCTCGTTCCCCTCGAGGACCCCAATGCTATCGAGGACGTGCTGGCGGCTTACTCGGATCCCGACGCGATCCTGGCTATCTACTACTACGATCAGTGTACAGACACATGGAGTGTGTGGGGCAACGGCCAGAGCAGCCTCGCCACCCTGGAAGACGGCAAGTCCTACTGGGTGAAGGTTGAGTACAGTCACACTGACCCCCTGTTAGCCCCCGGCACTGCGGTTGACGGCCTGTGGGTGTGGGGAACTCCTCAACCGGTACCGCCCAACGCCCCGGCATCCTACCCGGTGTGCGCTGGCTGGAACATGGTCGGCTTGACCGGCTATGATGACGGTACGTTCCTGGGTACGACCACTGACGCTCTGTACTTCTGGAACCTGACGTTCGGCCAGCTTTACGCATGGGATGGCGCTGCCCAGGCATGGGAGGCGGTAAGTGGTGTGCTGGCTAACAACCAGGTGGGTGAAGGCTACTGGATTTCACTCGCTGCCGACGGAATGATTTATCCTCCGTAGTTCTAGAGTGTTAGTAATATGATCAGGCAGACAAGCGGAAACGACTTAAGGAGACAAAGGGCCGGCCGGCTGGTGGGGGCCCTCGGGCTCCTGCTCGCCCTGGCCCTGATCGGTGGCGGCATCCTGCCCGCCTATGTGGGCGCGCAGGGCATACCGCCGATACCGATGGGCTTTGCGGGCACAGCCAGCACTGTCACTCCGGCGGCGCCGGTGCCGGCCGGGAAGCTGGTGCAGGCTTACGTGGGCACCGAGCTGCGGGGCGAGACTGCCATCGGGGCCGGTGGAGTATACGATAACTTGCTGGTGCAGGGCCCCGGCGGGACGATCACGTTCCGGATTGACGGTGTGCTGGCACAGGAAAGCATTGCCTGGGAGCAGGGTGAATTGAGGGCTGGCTTCAGCCTGACGATTCCCTCCCTGCCGGGGGTTGCTTACAACCTGACCATGGCCGTGAGTCCTGCCTCTGCGGGAAATGCAACTGACCTTACCAATGCATCTCCTTACGGAGCGGGTGTTGCAGTGAGCATAAAAGCGGTGGCCGCACCGGGCTACCACTTTGTTAACTGGACGGCGCCAGCGGGCGGATTTACCAATCCCAGCTCGGCAACGACCACGTTCACCATGCCCGCACAGGACGTAACCGTGACCGCCAACTTCGAGGTTGGCGGAGAGTATACCCTGACCATGGCGGCATCGCCGATCATGGGCGGTACGGCGTATGATGTCACCGGAGCGTCTCCTTACAATGAAGGTGAGATTGTCAGCATACAGGCGATAGCCGCATCAGGCTACCAGTTTGCGGGCTGGGCAGCGCCGGCCGGCACACTGGCCAACGCCTATACGACTGCGACTACCTTCACCATGCCCGGTCTAAATGTAGTGGTCACCGCCACTTTCCAGGTTATTCCGACTACCAGCGGGTGCTTCATCGCTACCGCTGCCTATGGAAGTCCGACTGCAGAACAGCTGGATGTCCTGCGGGAATTTCGGGACGGGGTACTACTGGAAGACGCGGCTGGCTCTCAATTTGTTGACCTGTACTACAGGCTCAGCCCTCCCGTCGCGGATTTCATATCAGGAAGCAGCTTCTTGAGGACTCTGGTCCGGGAGCTCCTGGTTGATCCCGTGGCCCGGGTGGTTGGAGCTGTAGGGGATGTATGGCGAAATTAGGGTTATAATGTCCTTCTCGTAAAGGACCGCTGTGATTGGACAGTAAATGAAAGAGCAGATAACCGGAAGTGAATGGAGAGGACGAAGGGCCGGAAGGCTGGTCGGGGCCCTGGGGCTCCTGCTGGCTCTGGTCCTGCTGACAGTCATCGTCATGCCGGCCTACGCTCAGGACGATGAGATGCCGCCACGACTGCCCCACTACTTCAGCGGTACGGCAAGCACGTCGAACGGGCCCGTGCCGGAGGGGACGGTGGTGGAGGCCTTTCTGGAGGGCGTCAAGGAGGCAGAGACGGCCGTGACTGCGCAGGGTACATACGAATTGCTGGTGCCGGGCGACTATGATGACGATGGGAAGATAGTCAGTTTCACGGTTGCCGGAGTCCAGGCGAGCCGGACGGCTGCCTGGGAAACTGGAGGATTGGACCACAACTTCGATCTGACTATTTCGGAGCTCCCGGACGGGAACCCATTCCCGTTCCCATTGCCCTGCTTCGTCGCCACAGCAGCCTACGGTACTGATACGGCAGAGGAGATAAACCTCCTCAGAGAGTTCAGGGACGTGGTCTTGCTGCCAAGCGGTCCGGGCGCTGAATTCGTATCTCTGTACTACGAGGTCAGTCCTCCCATAGCTGAGGTTATCTCGCAACATGACTTTCTAAGAACAGCGGTGAGAGTGGGGTTTGTTGACCCGATTGTTGCCGTATTAGACTTGAGCCACGCTTTGTGGTCGGAGACAGACTGATGAGCATATTAGATGAGCATTTCCGCAATTGTATCTGCCTGAACATATACGACAGGATAGAGAGCATGCAAATGCTAGGAGAACTAATAATGACAAATAGGGCTAAGAGCCTTGAAAGGAGGATCAGGTGAGAAAACTACTCAGTATAGGTATTATCCTTGCGTTACTGGTCACTTTCATAGTGCCTGTTGCCGTAGCAGCCCAAGACGACTGCTGTGAATGGACGCCTCCAACGGCCGCGCCAATGCCCGACAGAACAACTAAGACGCTGGCTGGAGCTACCATGTGGACCCTGCTCGGTGTTTCAGACGTTATGGGCAAGGCTGTCTGTGCCACTACGGGACTGATGGCTGCCAACCTCGGGGGTTGGTCTGACGAGTTGGGTGTTATAGGCGTCGACGTAACGGTAGCGGCGTTGAAAGGCATCGGGCCTCTTCTCGAGGGCGTGATAGACCAGTTCCTGCCTGACTTCGCGGACTTGGGCGCCGGCGTGGTTGACTTGCTAAACGGCATCGCCGACGCACTGGCAGGTGCTGCCGAGGCGTAACCTCGGGCAACAGTGACGTAAGACTTGTGCTCGGTTGTCGATGAAAAGATCAGGGGGCAGCGCAAAGCTGCCCCCTTCATCATCCTGAACGAAGGCCAGATATCAAATCCGGTCCGCTTCAAATCCTGAACTCCGGGTACTAGATCCCAAGGAAATCCAAATGTCCAAATCCGAAGTTGGGAATCGTTATGAACATTTGATATTTGGATTTCGGGGTTGTTTAGAATTTCGGAATTGGGATTCAAGATTTCCCCGTGCGATGGGGAAGAGACTTGTTGCCTGCCTAAGTATCCCCCTTGAGGTAAGGGGGATGAAGGGGGCTATGACAGCTCGATATCGGTTAGCGTTTCGTGAGCAGGATCTATCGGCGGCAGGGGCGGGTCTTGTACCGGCCCGAGAGGCGGGTATGAACCCCGCCACTGGGAGAAGATATCAAGGCTGGACTTTCTGGACAAAACGCATGGTCCCAGAAATCGTTGATGGTAAGGTGTGGATGGACGGAGACAATGTGGAAGTAATCGGGGTCATACCTGTATCCGGTTGTGTTATTACGACGCCGCAAATGGGATTGTGCTCGCCCAATGACATGGAGCGTTTGCCGTTGAGAGTACGTATTTGAGATAACAAGACAGGCTCTTATAATTTCACCATGAAGTATAGTCCGGCCCCCTGCGTCCCCGCTTCCTTGCCCATGTAGCTACTACGGCTGAAAGCAGTACCAGCAGGCAGACTGTGACAATCTTCTCGGTCGGAGTAGTACTAACAGTTATTGTGCTCGCGGCTACAGCTGGCGCCAAGCCGGCCCTTACTATTGTCTTCAGCCTTGGATGCGCAGTTATGAACTCGGCTATTGGCGGGCTGACCCTGTAATAGATGTTCACCAGAGCTTGTCCCAGCGGGTTGGTGAGCAGATATTCATCTCTGAACTCACGCAGAATTTGTATTTCCGCGACCATAGGTGTGCCATAGGCTGCAGTGGCGATGAAACACCCTGATAGTGGCATGAACTCGTCGCCAGTAAGCACGCTACCTGCTGTCAAGGTGTAGTCCGTGGTACCATCCCCATCAGAGTCCACCTGTACAATAACACCCTCTTCACCCCGTGCCAGGGCATCCCAATCAATGATATACTCATGCACTGTTCCGAGCGCTGTGGGAACGTCAATAGCGGCGAAACTGATACCTTGGTTACCCTCAATACAAGCGATCTCTAACCCGTAGGTTCCTCGTCCTGTGCTTGTTACTTCATAGCGATAAGAACCAGACGGGGAAGAGATGGCAACAATGTCGTTCTGTTCGTTGTAGATCGAGTCCGGGATTTCTTCTTTGACGTGCCCGTTCACCAAACCGGTAACTCGATCTTCTGAATCATAGACGCGGAGCTCGCCAAGACTATGCTTCCACACCAAATACCAGTTCGTTAATTCCAGACTTTGAGCGCCCGGCCCGCCGACCTTTGTGGCAGCGGCCAGCTCCCCATCCTTGTCTAGGTGGTAGGGAGGGTTTCCTGTCCTGTCTCCATTGTCGTCAAGCAGTGAGCATTCTTCATCCCCAAACCACATTTCATACCCCTGCCATACAGAATTCCCTCCAAGCGATGAGCCTTTGACAAATGCTTCCTGAACATCTAGTCCCTGATTCAGATTTCCCCAGAAGCGGTCACTAGAACGAAGAATATCTTCATAGAGTCTTTCCTGGTTGTCATGAGTTGCAGTGATTATGATTCTGTTTTCAGCCGAGATGCTATCTGCATCGGAATCGGCAGAAGCACTAATGAAACTCCCCGAGTAGGATGACTCTATCACAATTAGCATCCTGACCTTTTCTGAGAATCCATCAAGCAAACCACCACCTGAAGCGTTATTCAATGCGGAAACATGAAGGGAATCCCCGCCAAATGAGAATGCTTCCTCAACTCCGTGACCTACCAAGTATAGGACAAATAGGGCAGAGCTATCCCCTATTTCATCTTTGATTTCATTCATGGCGCTCCGAAAGCTTGCGAAGGAAGCGGTCATATCTACTTCATCGTCGTGATACTGGTCTCCGTCAATATCTTGGGGACGATTGGAATTAAGGTAATAGATATGACTATCGCCAAACCCTAAATTGCGGAGAGCTCTATAGGCGTTGTTAGCAGCGTGATTGAACGACCATTCTTCTCTCCCCTCTCCTTCACCTGCTACGATGACTGCATAGCCCGGATGCACAGAAATGTTGGCGTGGCCCTGTGTCACACTGCTGCCATCATCCTTAACCTCTGCCCAAACCTCTTTATTCCCGCCTGGCCCAAAGGACCAGGCTTTGGTTTTGGACACTGCGTCCCAATCTCCTGCAGATACATCCCATTCGTACCATACCGTCCATCCGCCAGTTGGGATACCATCCTGGCGATCATCGCTCGAGAAGCGAACCTGGCTGAGGCCAAAATCATCAGCGGAGTCTCCAGTATGAACATCGAAGACTTCTCCCATGTCGACGTAGGCTACGGGCGCCCCCTCCATCCTAAGCTCGATAGAACAAATCGGGGGCATATTGGGTCGGCAGATCTCGAGCCTCTGGTTGGCATCAATGGCATACTCGTACCTTCCAACAGGCCATTCGCGTATAGTCTCCTCTTCATCAAGAGGGTCCAGGAAGTAATAGCTATTTCCGATCTTCCCGATGAAAACGATGTAGTGCAGGTACCGCAGCCACCCAGGTCTTGTGACAGAACATATGACCGGATATCCGTCGTCCAGCTCCTGGTCAATCCTGTCCCAGCTTGCCGGTACTGAACTCATCCACTTGACCTTCTGGCTAGATGCCTGTGCCACCTTTGACCAGTCGGATATGATCCCATCCGTGTCTATTCCTCCGGCCGCCGTAAGACTGGTGTTGAGTCTGCCCGGATCGGTATCGTACCCGTAGTAATCTGCAACCATTGCCAGAGAAGTGAGCGCGCACCCGCTGTTCCCGATCTTGAAGGGGCTGCCATCCAGGTAGTCGTCGTACCAGGCAGGGTCTTTTTGGCTGAAGAATTGGACATCGAGCAGCACCTCAGGTGGCTGACTTGATAGTGGTTGAGCGACTAAGTTCCAGGTACCGAGTGCTGCTACTGGATTGTCAACTGGATCGGTTATAGCTGTGCTCGGCGCGGCCGGATCGTCACTGGAAATGACAGTATCACTCAGACCCGGTAAGGGCAATCCTACCAGCGTAACTACCAGGACAACCACAAATAGGAAGCTCTTCACCTTTCGTCCCCGTCCGGTCAATTATAGCACTAACTGGCCTGGAGCAGTTTCGGGATAGCTTGCGGCTTTGTCGGACGACTGAACAAAACGCTGGTCTGCACAGCACCAGAATGGGGAGTGTTCCACCGGCTGCTACGCTGTGTCTTCATTCTCCAGCTGCTGGAAGAAGCACGTGCGTTCACCCGTGTGGCATACCGGGCCCACGGGTTCAGCCCTTATGAGCAGGGCATCGGCGTCGCAATCCTTCATGATTGACTTCAATCTCAGGAAGTTGCCCGACGTTTCCCCCTTGTGCCACAGTTCCTGCCGGCTGCGGCTATAGAACCAGACGTCTCCGCTGTCTATCGTGCGCTTGAGCGACTCTCTATTCATATAGCCGAGCATCAGGACCTCGCCGTTCCTGGAATCCTGGACAATAGCTGGAATCAAGCCTTTGTCGTTAAACTTCAGCATGTGCCTCCTATATACGGGCGACAATTATAGCCGATTGGGAAATCCTCTTGCACCTGCCTTCCCCGTCCCCACCCGTGAGGCGGGGATGAACCCCGCCACCCCTTGGGTTCAGGCAAACCCAAATGGCAAAACCCAAATGACAATTGAAATTCAAATGCCTAAATGTCAAAGGTGCCCTCTTCTATTTGGATTTTGGGCTTGATTTGACATTTGAGCTTTGTCATTTGATGTTTTTTGGCGATGCGGTGTCTAGGATTTGCCTCCCGTAGGGGCGGGTCTTGTACCCGCCTCTTTTCGGGCTGGTTCAAGTCCCGAACCTGGTTATGGCTTCCCCCAGGTTGATATCCCCGGTGTAGAGAGC
>CAZZJX010000028.1:7945-8930 GCA_964654845.1 uncultured Dehalococcoidales bacterium | reverse complement strand
CCATTCCTCATCGCTGGAGACTGCAATAGCAATCCACTCATCATCCCCTTGACACCGATAACATCCGTGAGGAGCCCTGGCATTGTCCCGATTCCCTTGGGATCCCTGCACTCTGTCATTCATGGTGTAGTCCATAATCGCGTCGGGGAGAAAACTAGAAGCCACCTCTGTCATAGAGAGGTCAATATATTGCCCCTCACCTGTATTTAAGCGATGATGCAAAGCTGCAAGAATGGCAAATGCGCCATGCTGAGCTGCTACTAGGTCAGTCCATCCTCCGACACCAAACGGACACGGCTCGCTACCGAGGCACCCATTCAAGGAGAACAACCCAGCAAATGCGTCAACAATGGGAGCATAGGCAGGCAACTCTTTGTAAGGCCCCGTTCTTCCGAAACCCGACCCCGAGTACATGATAATATCGGGTTTAAGCTTCTGTAGGTCTGAATATCCCAGTCCCCAGCGGTCCATCACTGCTCCACCGAAGTTCTCAGTCACTATATCACTGACCTTCATTATTTCCTTGGCAAGCTCTCTGCCCTTGGGCAAGGTCATGTTTATGGTGCAACACTTCTTACCGTAGTTCAGTACAGCAAAATCTACGCTCTGGTTCAGTCCTGGTATCAGTGCTTTGTCTGTAGCGAAGAAACTTCGCGTCAAATCGGGACGCAGATTGCTCTCAATCTTTATGATCTCTGCCCCCATCACTGCCAGCCACTGGGTGACGTGGGGGCCAGCCCAAACATGGCAGAAGTCGGTAACCCTAATGCCTTCTAGCGGAAGCTTTTGCATGTCTTTCCCCTTCATACTTTAGTGACCTTCTACACTACCCCTTCTGCTCTCATTACGACTAGGTCTTGCCTTGCATAACCGAGTCGCCTACAGAAGACCTCCTCGTTGTGTTCGCCCAGTAGAGGAGCAGAGCGCTCAACATGCCAAGGGGTCTTAGATAACTTGTACGGCGCCCCGGGATATGTGAGCTTCC
>CAZZJX010000028.1:3949-7935 GCA_964654845.1 uncultured Dehalococcoidales bacterium | reverse complement strand
CGATTCTCTAACTGTGTTTACGGGCGTGCAAGGGACGCGTTTTGCTTGTGCTGCATGGACGATTTCATCTACAGTTTGCTCCTTCGCCCACTCTTCGATCATTATTTTAGCTGCATCCCAACTCTCTCGCCGTGAAATGGTGGTCTGGAATAGCTCGCTTGCAGCCCAGTCAGGGTTGCCCATAACCTCTACCCAATTTGCCCAGAATTTGTCGGTATTACAAAGCATGAAGAAGTATCCGTCCTTGCAATGACCCATTACTGACCCACCTCTTGATTGACTTCCCTTAACCCTTGTCGTGGTGACGTCTTCGTAGGTAACGCCAACGAGGTTACGGCGGATCATTGAGGCTAACGCCTCCTGCTCTGACAGGTCCACATGCTGTCCCAGGCCTGTTGTTCGACAGGCGAAAACGGCAGACATCGTAGCAATAGCTGCATTTAACCCGGCTGCAAGATCGCTTTGATGTGCCGGTCCTCTCAACGGTGGCTCTTGCTCAATATCGTCCACTTCCGGCGGGTTCAAATATGCTAACCCACTTGCATGAAAACTGGTAAGGTCACAAGCCTTATAGTCTCGATAAGGTCCTGTTTGTCCAAACGGGGTAATGGAGGTCATCACCAGTCTCGGATTCAGCTTCTTCAGGGTTTCGTAGTCAAATCCCAACTCTTCGACCTCGTGAGGTGAATGGTTCTCTATGAGAATATCAGATTCCTTTAACAATTCTTTGAAGATCTCTGCTCCAGTTATACTCCTGACATTTAAGCTTACTCCGAGCTTGTTGGTATTGAGATATAGGAACAGGCCACTCTTCTCTGGGTGAGGTATATCTTGAGGGAAAGGCCCATAGCTCCTCGTTTTGTCGCCACAACCGGGTTTCTCTACCTTGATTACCTCGGCTCCCAAGTCAGCGAGGAGCTTCCCGCAATAAGGCCCAGAAGTGAATTCACTCCACTCAACTACCTTTAAGCTGGATAGAGCACCCATTTCGAACTCTCTTTCTATTTGGCGTACTTCATCGTATGCTCGATGATGTAGGGGTTTATCACATCAATGTTTTGACGGCGCAAGTTAGAATTCTCCCACACCGGCTCTTTGAGCAGATCAGAGCTGCCGATCCAGTCGACGAAAGCAGTATGTATCGCTGTGCAATGTAAGGACATCATGATTGGCGATATCGTGGGGGACCGAGCAGGCTCTCCGCACTGACACATAGCTCCCATTTTAAAGCTTGTGAGTTCTGTAACCTTATAGCCTTTGTATGGTCCACTCTGCCCGAAGCCTGTGATCGAGGTCATGATCAACGACGGGTTGATTTCATTGAGGGCTGAATAGCCAATCCCCAGGCTATCTAAATATCCGGGGGAGAAAGACTCCACTATGACATCGGCAGTCCGCATTAATCTCTTAAAAATCTCTTGTCCATCTATGCACTCAAGATTGAGCGTAATGCCCTTCTTGTTTTGCTTATAATACAGGAAAAAGAAGTCCTTCTCGGAGTGGGGATCGTCGCCGGCGAAGGGAGGGATGTTTCTGGTGTCATCGTCTCCAGGCTTTTCTACCTTGATAATATCAGCGCCCAACTCGGCCAAGAGCTTGCCACAATAGACACCCTTCTCGTCTGCTACTTCAATGACCCTGTAAGAACTTAAAGGAGCGCTATTCCTCCTTTTTTGGGATACTGTCATATTGTACTGTATTTCTGGGGGTAGTTTCCCGAATTCATGGTTGTACTATATATTTTACGTGACTATTGGCTCAGCGTCAATTGTTTGTGCCTGTAAATCGAGATTGCCATGCTTAAGTAGCTATGAAATCATAGGACCTGTTTAGGCGCGCAAAGGAAGAATTCGAGATTGACACTCCTCAAGAAGTGGGATACACTTTTATATAGTTAATGTTCCCATAACCTTAAAGGAGGGACGGTATGCCAAGTAGGAGCAAACAAGAGTGGCGGGATACCACGCTTGAGAAAACCCTCAAGCGCTCCCCTGAGCGTCAGGAGAGCTTCGAGATCAGTTCAGGTACCGAGATCGATGATTTATATGCCCCAGATGATCTTGAAGGGCTCGATTATGATGGGGCCTTAGGCTACCCAGGAGAATACCCCTTCACCAGGGGTATCCAGCCCAATATGTATCGAGGAAGACTTTGGACTATGCGGCAATACGCTGGCTTTGCTGATGCCGAGGAGTCCAATAAGCGCTATCGATATTTATTGGAGCAAGGGCAAACTGGACTGAGCATTGCTTTCGACTTACCAACCCAGATTGGTTACGATTCAGACCACGAAATGGCTATAGGTGAGATTGGTAAGGTCGGGGTGGCTATAGATACTCTCGCGGATATGGAGATCCTTTTTAAGGAAATACCGTTGGATAAGGTGAGTACATCGATGACGATAAACGCCACTGCTCCAATGCTACTCGCTATGTATATCGCCCTGGCTAAGAAGCAGGGAATCGACCTCAAGGCGTTAAATGGAACCATTCAGAACGATATATTGAAAGAATATATTGCTCGAGGGACCTATATCTTTCCACCGCGTCCCTCAATGAGATTGATCACCGATATCTTCAAGTATTGCAAGGTAGAGGTTCCGCGATGGAACACCATCAGTATCAGTGGCTACCATATGCGAGAGGCGGGATCCACTGCAGCTCAAGAGCTGGGTTTTACCCTAGCCAATGGCATCGCATACGTGCAAGCAGCTATTGACGCTGGTCTGGATATCGACGACTTCGCTGCCAGGCTCTCCTTTTTCTTCATCAGTCACAACAATCTCTTTGAAGAGGTGGCCAAGTTTAGGGCGGGGCGCCGACTGTGGGCCAGGATCATGCGGGAGCGGTTTGGGGCTAAGGAGCCTAGAAGCTGGATGCTTCGTTTTCACACTCAGACAGCAGGTTCAACACTTACAGCACAGCAGCCAACAAATAATGTTGTTAGGACTGCCATTCAAGCTCTAGCAGCGGTATTAGGTGGAACTCAATCGTTGCACACCTGCTCCTATGATGAGGCCTATGCTACCCCCAGTGAGGATGCAGTGACCGTTTCGTTACGTACCCAGCAGCTACTGGCTTATGAAACAGACGTTACCAATGCAGTTGATCCACTGGGGGGTTCATATCTGGTGGAATCGCTGACCAATACCTTGGAGGAGGAAGCGGAGAATTACATCAGGAAGATTGATGACCTTGGTGACGCCCTAGCCGCCATTGAGCAAGGATTCCCGCAAAGGGAGATCCAGGAGAGTTCCTATCGCACTCAGATGGACATTGAGAGTGAGAAGAAGGTCGTTGTCGGGGTCAACAAGTTTGTTTCGTCTTATCCAAAGATAACAGGGCTGCTTCACTTTGACCCTCAAGTGGCAAATAGGCAAAAAGAAAACCTCGCACAGGTGAAACAAAATAGGGATAGCGCTAAGGCGAGTGCTGCTTTGGAAAAGCTGGAGAAGGTAGCGACAGGCACTGAGAACACTATGCCCATAATCTTAGAGTGCGTGGAGGCATATGCCACCATTGGAGAGATATGCGATGTGCTTCGCCGGGTCTTTGGGGAACAGAAGGAGTTTGTCGCCTTTTAAGATAAAAAGCAAAGGACGAGAAGAAGGAGGAAAGGATGATTAAGCGTGTTGACCATATCTGTATTGCGGTAAAGAGCCTCGATGAAACGTTGGGAGTACTTAATAGCGTCTTTGGGTTCAAAGCATCGCATACAGAGACCCTCCCCGATCAGGGAGTAAAAGCAGCTCTTGTCCCTATAGGCGATGGCGAGATCGAGCTAATTGAGCCTGTCGATCCTGAAGGAGGAGTCGCTAAGTTTATTGAGAGACGAGGTGAGGGTATTCATCATATCTGTCTTGAGGTGGACAACATCGATGAGGAGCTAAAGTCACTGGCGGCAAGAGGAGTAGAGCTCATCGACAAGCAGCCGCGGAAGGGGTTAGCAGGAATGATTGGCTTCGTACACCCTCGCTCTACCAAAGG
>CAZZJX010000028.1:2522-3939 GCA_964654845.1 uncultured Dehalococcoidales bacterium | reverse complement strand
TACCAAAGGGGTGCTAATCGAACTGGCGCAAAAGGTTTAGGGCTTGTTCTATTCTAAAAACGGGAGATGCTAAATATGCTGTCAAGCCATGGAGGCAGAAAAAAATGATCAAAGGGATCGGACATGCTGGCATTCTAGTGAACAACTTGGATGAAGTGGCGAGTTTATATTGTGACCTATTTGGCCTGGAGCGGCTAACAGGAGTAATTGATTGGCCTACTGAAGGAATGAAGAACATCATGCTAAAGGTGGGTAATCAAGCTTTTGAAGTTATGGAGCCAACCGATCCTCAGGGCGGTTTAGCCCGATTCTTGGAGCGGCGCGGTGAGGGATTGCACCACATAAACCTCGAGGTGGATGATGTAGAAGGCCTAGTCAAGTCTTTGGAAGCCAAAGGGGTGATTACCCTTGGTAGAGGGCCGGGATTCTGTTTCTTACACCCGAAATCAACGAGGGGTGTTCTCTTCGAACTTATTCAGAGCACAAAATAAGGAGAGTTCTATGGAAGAAAAGATCAGGGTACTAATTGCCAAGCCTGGGTTAGATGGACATGACCGAGGTGCCAAGCTGGTGGCGCGCATTCTCCGTGATGCTGGGATGGAGGTTATTTATTCTGGACTTCGCCAAACGCCAGAGATGATAGCAGAAGCTGCTCTCCAAGAAGATGTTCAGGTTGTGGGATTAAGCATCCTGTCAGGAGCACATATGGAGATATTCCCCGCCACTATTCAGCGGCTCAAAGATAGAGGATTAGAAAGTACGGTGTTGGTCGCTGGCGGAATAATTCCCGAAGAGGATGTCCCTGCATTGGAGCAGATGGGGATAAAAGCTATTTTCGGCCCAGGCTCTTCGAGTCAGGAAATCGTAGACTCTCTCAAGAAGGCAGTGGCTGAGAAAGCCAAGTAATAAAAGGTATGGTGATATGGCAAAGCGAAAAATGAAGTTCATATTCCCTGCAGAGTTGATTACGGAACCTGTGGTCTATAACCTCGGCCAGGATTTCAGGTTAGCGACTATTATTCAACGAGGCGACCTTACTGAGGATCATAGCTGGGTCATCTTGGAGATGGAGGGAAGCGATGAGGATATTGAGCAGGGGCTTTCTTGGGTGGCTGAAAAAGGGATAACGGTGGAGCCTCTGGAGAGTGAGGTTGTGTAAAAGGAGCTGCTATGGACACTGAGGAACTGACCAAGAAGGTAAGTGGTAAGCTGCTCCAGGAGGAGGCAAAGAAGCGAGGTATCAAGACCAGTTGTGTTAAAAAGATCGATATCGCCAGGCAACTGCCTCGAGAGGTGCTGGAACGGCTTGCTTCCAAAGCCAAGTAGGATGGAAATAGAGAATATCGAAATATGTAAAGTCGCTGGCGCTAACAGGGAGACTCGATTAGATTCTGTAATTCACGAAGCAGAGGTGGCT
>CAZZJX010000028.1:1526-2512 GCA_964654845.1 uncultured Dehalococcoidales bacterium | reverse complement strand
CGACGGATCTTGAGGAGCTCGCTTTGGGATACCTGATGTCTAGGGGAATCAGTACATCAAATGTCGAGATTGAATGGAAGGCAAATAAGATTTCGGTATCTGCGGAACGTATAGGAACGGTCAAACCCCAAAAGGTCACCTCGCAATTGAGAATAACTGAGCGTGAGGTCTTCGATTTCATAAAGAGGCTAGATGATAACAGCCCTCTGTTTAAAAAGACCGGGGGCACCCATGTTGTGGGGATTTTTCACGGCTCACATGCCGTTTTTGTGGAGGATATAAGCAGACACTGTGCCATAGACAAGATCATTGGTTTATCCTTAAAACAGGGCATTGAACTCTCTCAGAGTGTCTTGGTCACCTCCTGTCGCCAGACACTATCCACAATAAGAAAGGCCATCTTTGCCCGGATCCCTATAGTTATCACCATCTCCGCCCCTACGGACTTGGCAATAAAGGTTTCACACCTCTCTGGTATAACCCTTGTAGGGTTCGCCAGAGACCTTCAATTCAATATATATTCTCACGATTGGCGAATTCTTAGAAACTCTCATTAAACTTTTTGTACTGCGCCTTCAGCCACTTCTCCTTTTGTACACGTCTTATTTCTTCATCGGCAGGTTCATAGTTGGCCAGGAAGGACTGCTTGAAAGCCAAGAAGCTTCCATCAGTTATGTGTTTTCTCATCTCATCCATTAGCCTCAGCACAAAACGTAGGTTATGGATAGTGGCCAGCCGATAAGGCAGAAGCTCCTCGCACTTAAAGAGGTGATGTACATAGGCTGCACTGAAGTTTTTGCGTAAAGCGATGAAACGATACGGTCAACCAAAGGTGGTAGTGACGGATCGACTTCGCTCCTACAGGGCAGCAATGAAAGTCGTTGGAAATGTCGACCGACAAGAGACTGGGCGCTGGCTCAACAATCGGGCCGAGAATTCGCACCAGCCCTTCCAGCGACAAGAGCGAGGGATGGCGAAATTCAGGA
>CAZZJX010000028.1:0-1516 GCA_964654845.1 uncultured Dehalococcoidales bacterium | reverse complement strand
GTCGCACCCTATTTCGATGGGCTCATCGCAATCTTTATAGCGGGCATTCCTTATGATAATCCTACCCTTCGCAGTGAAAAGGCCACCATTTCTGGCGATACGAGTAGGCAAGGCGCTGTCGAAAATATCTATTCCCCTTGAAACACCTTCGAAGAGGTCCTCAGGCGAACCTACACCCATAAGATAGCGAGGTTTATTCTCAGGGAGGAGTGCCACCGTCTCCTCCACTACAGCGTTCATTGTCTCCTTGGGTTCGCCAAGGCTCAAACCTCCTATGGCATAGCCATCAAAACCAATATCAGTTAGAGCGTTAACCGAATAACGGCGAAGCTCCATAAAGACACCGCCTTGAACTATCCCATAGAGCGCTTGGTCTTCTCGTTTGTGATTAGCGTGGCATCTCTGTGCCCAATGATGCGTCCTCTCCATTGCTTGTTTCACTGAATCGAGATCATCACCATATGGAGGGCACACATCAAGAGCCATGATAATGTCAGCGCCTATCTTCTCTTGTAGCTGCATGCAAAGCTCTGGGGTTAGGAAATGCTCACTGCCATCGATGTGAGACCTGAAAAGCACCCCCTCATCGCTTAACCGGCGAAGATGAGCAAGGCTGAAAATCTGAAAGCCTCCGCTATCGGTAAGCGATGGCCCGGTCCAGCCCATAAAACGATGGAGACCCCCCATCTTCTCGATGATCTCGATCCCCGGTCTGAGGTAGAGATGATAGGTATTGCTTAATACAATCGTTGCACCCAGAGAGGTCAGATCGTGAGGGGTGAGGGACTTAACCGTTGCCTGGGTGCCCACCGGGGCAAAGGCAGGGGTCGGTACTGCGCCGTGTGGGGTGGTGATCATCCCGGTGCGAGCCCAGGTGCCGGTGCAAGGTTTTGTTACCTCAAAGCTCAAGCCCCCTCCTTAAATAGACTATCGGCGATAATTACCCTCTGTATCTCGGAAACCTCCTCGTAGATCTCAGTGAGCTTCGCGTCCCGATAAAGCCTCTCGATCTCCATATCCTTCATGTAGCCGTACGCCCCATGGACTTGCATCGCCATTCTGGTAATATCGACAGCCGCTTGAGAGGTAAAAAGTTTTGCAATCGCCGATTCTTTCTCAATATTAGCACCCTGATCCCTCATGAAAGCAGTCCTATACGTAAGCCATCTCGATGCCTCCACTCTGGAGACCATCTCAGCGAGCAGCCACTTTATTGTATCAAGATGTGCAATAGATTTGCCGTAAGCTTTTCTCTCCTGAGCATAATCTATGGAGAGGTCCAAAGCTCCTTGTCCTATCCCCAATGCCTCAGCAGCTACTCCCAGCTTGCCAACACTTGTCGCCTCCAGCATAATCTCAGGACCCTTTCCCTTCTCACCGAGGAGGTTCCCTTGGGGCAGGCAAATGTCATCAAGATAGATGACCGATGGACCCAAACCCCTTACTCCCATGGTCTCACAGGCGTGGCGTATATCATACCCCGGTGTAGGGATTTCCACGATAAAGGCGCTGACTT
>CAZZJX010000027.1:5652-8938 GCA_964654845.1 uncultured Dehalococcoidales bacterium | reverse complement strand
TAGCGGGGCAGCACTGGTGTCGAGACGACGAGGCTGCCCATCTCGCCGGGCTTCATATCGTGCAGGAGCTTGATGCCCGAGCGGGTCTCCACCTCGAAGAAGAACTGGTCGTAGTTCGGGACCCACGCCCTGCGCTTGTCTCTCTGCTGGCCGAACATCCCCTCGGTAGCGCCGTAGATCTCCCGGATGGTCACTGGGCCATAGAGGGCCCTCAGCGCCGGCTCGTAGTGGGTGTTGATTCCCGGCATGCTGCCCAGTGTCATTATCTGTACTTTCCACAAGTCCTTGGGATACACGCGGTGGGCGCGACGCAGGTATTGGGCAAAGAGAATGGCGGTTGTGACCACACCGCCGACCAGGGTGACGTTTTCATCCTTGCATTTTTGATAGGCCAGCTCGAACCGAGCCTCCCAATCGCGGCTGGTCTTGCCTCCCCCCAGGGCGTCAATATCATCCTGCGTTGGAAGCGAACGTATAGGGGTGAATGCGGATACGTGCTTGACGTATATGCCTGAGCTATACCCGTATTCGAGCTCCCGTTCCCCCATCTGCACCTTTCCCACTACCGATGGAAAGTTGAGATTCAAGTTGACCCCTTTAAACAGGTCGTAGCGGCCGGTGGTGTCCACATAGTTCATCATCGCTCGTCCGGCGTGGATGCGCATGCCCAAATCGGTAGGGGTCATTGGTATAAATTTGGACTCGCCTTTTGTCGTGCCGCGGGTGATAGCCCAACCTATAGGCTCTTCATTGAGGAGCAGCTTCGTCTCTCCGGCCATTACCCGCTTGATAAGCGGCTTGCAGTCTTCATATGTAGCAACGGGAAAGGCACGGCGGTAATCCTCAATGGTTTCAATTTGGGCGGCGCCGTGCTGTGCGCCGTAATCGGTCTCGGAGTAGCCCTGGAGGAGATGTCTAAGCACAGCCTGTTGTGCCTTTGCCGGGTCTGCCACAGCTTCATGCCACGGCTGCAGAAATGCCTTCGGACCCTCATTTACCGCCTGTGTATCGCTGCCAATCATCGATGTGTATGTTCTATTGCGTTGCGATGGCGTAAAGTGTTGCCGCTGGACAATTCGAGTCCTATTGGTCGCCTTTGCCGCGGGCACCCTTGGCTGTTGCGCCTGTTCTTTTGCGTCTGGGAGGGTGTTTGCTTATCCATAACCCCTTGAAGGAGTTTCGATCCAGCAAGTGCCTGACATCGGCTACATCGAGGAGGTCTTTCGATATGTTGCTTTCAAAGTGGGCCACCTCGACATGTTTGCCCATGTTTTTCACCGCTTGAAGGGCGTAGGCGAAATCAGAATCGCCGCTCACCAGCACCGCCACATCATAGAGATTGTTCCAGGCAAAAAGCAGCAGGTCTGTGGCAAGCATAACATCGATACCCTTTTCCACAGGGATACCCTGCGCCAGCTTGGTGCTTCCCAGTCGCACCTCTAAATATGGCGTTTCGCGAAGGGCGTTGAGAAAGTCCTGCTGCTCGCGGTGGCCTTCGATCTTCTGGCTTGGCTCTTGCAGCACATTGTAATAGTATATGCGGAACAGACGTCTTTCCCCACAGAGCTTACTGGCGAAATTGGCGAAGTTGAGGTCATAGCGCCGTAAGTTGGAGCGCAGGGCATGATACAGGTTGCTCCCGTCTATAAATATTGCTACTCTATCTTCCATAAACCCCTCCTCGACACATGATTAGCCATATCTACAATACTCGCAATCTACAAAAAATGATTATACCACATGTTTTCCATCTTGTACCGCATGGTCTAATCTTAACATAAGCGTTGCGTCTGGTCTAAGGAATACGCTGCCCGTCATCTGTATTTTTTGGAGTCAAGCTATACTCCGTGTCATTCTGACCCCGAACCCTTCGATAAACTCAGGGCAGGCTCCGTGAGGGGGACAAATCTAATCCCCTCTCCCTCGAAGGTCCTTCTTAGAAGGACTCGACTCTGGCGAGGAGAGGGTTAGGGTGGAAGTGAAGTTTCCCCCTTCCTCTCCTTCAAGGGAAGGATCCCTCCCACCAGTCTCCAAAGGTCTCCTGAGGGTCGCCTCAGGCGACACCGACTCGCCTCTGGCAAGGGGAGGGAGGACTTATCCCGTTCGCCCTGAGCCTGTCGAAAGGCAATCTCTCTTATTATGGGTACTCCTTGATCAGTAGCGCAAACCCAAGCATCGCCGCCCCGGCCATTGCCGCTCCGAAGTAGAAGGTCGCCGACGGGCTCACCACCTCCCACAAAACTCCTGCAATCACGCTCGCCAGCAGCAGGCTGAGCCCAATTGCACCATGGTACAGGCCATAAGCAGTCCCCCTTCTTGCCTTTGGCACCATGTCGGCAACAAATGCCCTGGTCACCCCCTCTGCTGCCCCGTAATACACCCCGTAGAGGGCGAAAAGCAAAACTATGTAAATCACATGCCAAGCTGGTGCTGCCAGGGCAAACCCGAGATAGGTAAGGGCATATATCCCCCACCCGGCGATGATAATCCTTTTCCTGCCTAGCCTGTCCGATAGCCTGCCAAAGGGGTAGGAGGTTGTGGCATAGACCAGGTTCAGCGGAATGAGCATGAGCAGGATGTGGACAGGGGATAGGCCGATATTGCTTGCCCTCAGTATGAGGAACACGTCGGCGGAGTTGCCCAGGGTGAATAGGAGCATTATTCCCAGGAAGATCTTGAACCGCCTGTCGAAGCCCCTCCCTGCGGGTGCTGCGCCTACTTCTCCCCCCTTGGGCTGGGAGGCTCTCTCCTCATGCACGAAAAAGATTAGGAGCAGCACTGCGAGCACTGCGGGGATGATGCCGATAATAACCAGCCATCGAAAGCTGGGCATGGACAGCATTAGCGCCCACCCCTGTATGAGATAGACGATGACGGCGGCGATGGCGATACCGAAAATAGCGCCAAAGGTATCCAGCGCGCGGTGAAAGCCAAAGGCTCGTCCCATCCTGTCCGGGGTGGTTGAATCGGCAACCAGGGCATCACGGGGTGCGCTGCGGATTCCCTTGCCACAGCGTTCGAAGAATCGGATGGCGAGCGCTGCACCACCGCTTGTGGCGAGCAGTAGAAAGGGTTTTGCGATGGTGGAGAGAGAATAACCCATAATGGTCAGCCCCTTCCGCCTTTGTAGCTTGTCGCTAGACCAGCCGCTCACCAGCTTCAGCAGGGTAGCAGTGCTCTCACCGACTCCCTCGATAAGTCCAATAAATGCTGCCCCCACTCCCAGTAGATGTGACAGGAAAAGGGGGAACATGTTGAAGATCATGTCGCTGGATGTATCGGTGAG
>CAZZJX010000027.1:0-5552 GCA_964654845.1 uncultured Dehalococcoidales bacterium | reverse complement strand
TCTAGCATTTCGACACCGTAGATGGGCTCCTTTGAAGCATGATACAGGATGTGAATCTTAACAAAGCCGAGAAAAAAATCCCTGAACATTGCAGCATCGCTTAATATCGTTTGGTGATATCAGCAAATGATATCAGCTTATTGCCACGTTTGTCAAATACTGTCCAGAAACTTGGCAAAACAGGATGGTCCTCTATTTGAATCGCCTGTCCCTTCTTAGAAGCCGCCAAACTGTGTTATAATTGCGCTGATTCCAGCAGTAGTGAGGGGTGTGATGCGATGAGGATTGCCATTATCGGGTTGGGGCTAATCGGCGGGTCAATGGGTTTGTCCCTGAGGAAGAAGGCAGATTTAGAGGTGGTGGGCTTCGCTCGCCGCGGAGAGACCGCCTCTAGAGCTCTTGAGCTGGGGGCAGTGGACCGCACTGAGGGAGATTTGCTCGCTGCGGTAAGGGGTGCTGACCTTGTGCTCATCGCTACCCCGGTGATGGCGATGAAAGACATAATGGCCAAGATCGGGGAAAGCCTCGATAAGGGCTGCATCGTCACAGATGTTGCCAGCACCAAGGCACAGGTTATGGGCTGGGCGGAGGAGCGTTTGCCCTCATGGATAAGCTTCGTCGGGGGACATCCGATGGCGGGGAAGGAGACCTCCGGGATCGAGGCTGCCGATGCTGACCTTTTTATTGGCTGCACCTATTGCTTGATGCCCGGGCGCAGCGCCACCAAAGAGGCGACTGATAAGGTAGAGGGATTGGTGCGGCAGATTGGGGCAAAGCCCCTTTTCATCGATGCCTCCGAGCATGACATGCTGGTCGGTGCCGTCAGCCATCTTCCCATGGTTATTTCCTCAGCCCTTGTCTCGATGGCCACGAAAAGTCCATTGTGGGATGATATGTCAAAGCTTGCCGCCACGGGATATCGCGACCTCACCCGCCTGGCGTCAGGGAGTCCGGAGATGAGTCGCGACATCTGCCTGACCAACAGAGAATTTATATTGCGCTGGATAGATGAATATAGCAAGGAACTGGAGAAATTCCGCCACCTGATAAGCGAGGGGAGCGAGGAATTGGGAGAGGCCTTCCTTCAGGCAAGGGAGAGAAGAGAGGGCTGGCTGGGAATGGCCCGCTAAAGAAGGGTTAGTTATGGAGAAACGGGTAAAGGGATGCTCCAGCTTAAAGGGTGAAGTCGAACCACCGGGCGACAAGTCCATATCCCACCGTGCTGCCATCCTCAACAGCATGGCTTCGGGCAAAGCGAGGATTGCCAATTTCTCATCGGGAGATGATTGCCTCGCCATGATTTCTTGTTTAAGGGCTTTAGGGGTGGAGATCATCGAAGAATCTGGTTTGTTCACCGTCTCGGGGGTAGGAAAAGAAGGCTTTGCTGAGCCCGCTGATGTGCTCAATGCGAGCAACAGCGCTACCACCATGCGCCTTCTGGCAGGCCTGCTCGCCGCACAGCCCTTTCTGTCCGTAATCACCGGGGATGAATCGCTTCGCTCCCGTCCCATGGCTCGCTTAATCCATCCCCTGCGCACGATGGGGGCGGATATTTGGGGCAGGGGATACGATTCCCTGGCCCCGCTAGCCATCAAGGGGGGTCAACTCCGAGGCATAGACTACACCTCGCCTGTGGCGAGCGCCCAGCTAAAGTCGGCGATTCTCATCGCCGGCCTCTTCGCCGAAGGGTGTACCACCATTGAGGAGCCGGCAGCCTCTCGTGACCACACGGAGCGCATGCTCGGTGCTATGGGGGCAGACCTCAAGCGCGATGGCCCAAAAATCGCTCTTACTCCCCCTATCTCTCTCTCACCTATCGATATTCACATCCCCGGGGACATAAGCTCCGCCGCCTTCTGGCTGATCGCTGCAGCTATTCATCCCAATGCCCATATCACGGTTACTAAGACAGGAATCAACCCGACGAGAACTGGGATTATCGACGTACTTCTCCATATGGGAGCAAAGCTCAGGGTAAAGAACGAGCGCATGGAGGGTGGTGAGCCAGTTGCCGACCTGGAAGTGGAATCAAGCGAGCTGGTGGGAACGCAGGTTAAAGGATGTATCATCCCCAGGATTATCGATGAGATCCCACTCATCGCCCTGGCTGGCTCGCTTGCCAGAGGGACGACTACCATCAGTGAAGCTCAGGAGCTGAGGGTAAAGGAGAGCGACAGGATCGGGGCTACAGTGAAAGAGCTATCGAAGCTGGGTGCAGATATGGAGGAGCTACCCGATGGTATGGTCATTCATGGCGGCAGAGAACTCAAGGGCGGCGAGTGCCACAGCCATCATGACCACCGTTTGGCCATGACCCTGGGCATTGCCGGTCTCGTGGCGCAGGGGGAAACGGTGGTCCATGGTGCCGAGGCAGTCGATGCGTCTTATCCCGGCTTCTGGCAGGACCTGGAAAGGCTTACCCAGTAGCGCGAGGCTTTAGCCTCGCTTCAAGCGACCCTGAAGGGTCGCGATACGAGAATTTAAGGGTTTGACCCACAATAATGCCTGACTAAAATGAAGGGGGTAAAGATGGTCCCCAGCCCTTACGTGCCGGGGATTGAAAAAGCATGAAATGACTACAGAGCTAATTCATATAGGTTTTGGAAATATCATAGCAATAAACAGAGTCATTGCCATGGCCCCTCCGAACTCAGCTCCCATCAAGCGTATGGTTCAAGAGGGAAAGAGCAAGGGGATGCTCATTGACATGACCAACGGCAGAAGGACCAAAGCGGTGCTCGTTCTGGACAGCGGGCATATTGTGCAAATAGCGCTGTCTACGGAGACCATTGCGGGCAGGCTGACGGCGAGCCACGGAGGACAGGGCTGAAGGAAGGAATGGGGTATATATTAATGTGGCAAAGCCAGGTTCTTGCCTGGCCGATTCCCTGCCTGCCGAATGAAGAGGGCCATGGTGCCTGGGAGGCGAGGTAACAATTGAACGTAGCATCTCAACTTCTCGTTGTTCTCTCTGGCCCGTCTGGAGTGGGCAAGGACGCTGTGCTGGCCGAGTTGAAGAGACTAAGGCGACCATTTCACTATGCGGTAACGACAACCACCCGGTCTCGACGGCAGGGTGAGGAAGATGGAGTAGATTATCACTTTGTATCACAAGAGAGGTTTCAAGAGATGACGGAAAGGGGAGAGCTTCTGGAGTGGGCTGAGGTCTACGGCAACTGGTACGGAGTGCCCAGGCAGGACGTGAAGCAGGCATTAGAGCGGGGGCTCGATGTCATGGTGAAAGTGGACGTCCAGGGGGCGGCAACAATCAAAGGTATCGTGCCTCAAGCACTGCTTATCTTTGTGGCTCCTCCTTCTACGGAGGAACTGCAGGCACGGCTCAGACAGCGCGAAAGCGAAACGACCACCGATCTGAAGCGACGCATAGAGACCGCCGACGAGGAGATGAAACAATTGCCGTTGTTCGACTATGTGGTGGTGAATGATAAGGTCGATCAGGCGGTGGCCAAAATCGATGCCATGATAACCGCGGAGAAGTGCCGGGCAAATCCCAGGGTTATTGAGCTATAGGGAATAATAAGTCTCTTGAAGAAGCAGCGCATCGCCCTCGAGATTGGGGCTTTCGCAGATGACAAGCCCATTCACCTCAAGGTCCTTCAGGGCTTTAAGCAGTTCCACATAGTTGAGGTCCGACCCCTTGAGGTTCAGATGCCTGATCTCGCCCATTTTGCCATATTCGACCCCTGCAATGTGGATATGTATATGGTCCAGGGCCTGCCTCCCCAGCCTTCCCTCCACCAGATTCAGTAGAGCAACGAATTCCTCATAGGAATTTGACTTTCCTGCTCTGGCATGCAAGTGAGCGAAATCGATACATGGGGTGACGCCCTCGATCTCAGCGCTCAGGTTCAAGATCTCCTCCACAGTGCCGAATTGGCTCTCCTTCCCTGTGGTCTCTGGCCTGAGCAAAACGCGGTTGCCCTCCGCCGTAAGCAGCTTCATCATCTCCTCCAGTGCTTGCTTCACCGTAGCATATACCGCTGAAAATGGGTCGCTGAGGTAGAAGGCGGCGTGGAAAACGACGCCCTCGGCTCTAAGGAGCGAGGCGATGCGAGCGGTCTGAATCAGCCTCTCTTTGCTGGCAATAACCTTCTCTGTGTCATCAGAGTTGAGATTAATGAAGTAGGGGGCATGAGCAGTGAGCCTGACGCCCTTGCTCTTTGCGACGTCCCCAACCCGCCGGGCCATCTCTTCACTCATCTTCACCCCGCGTACGAACTGCACCTCCATACAGCCGAGCCCCAGCTCGGCGACCCGCTCTATGCCGATTTCACTGGTGGGCGATCTGGAGCTCAGTGGAATGCCACCGGTGCCGAAAAGGAGTTTTTCGCTCATACCTCCACATTCTAGGCTGTTGCCAATTGCCAGGTCAACCATCCAAATTGACAGTGGGCGGGGTCAGTTGTAACCTAGAGTGTGAATGACCCCCTAAAAAGATATTAATGAAAGCTAAGCAGCCAGAAGAACCCCGACAGCCTTTGCCCCTGGAGCAGCCCGCACTGGATGTAACGACTACGGAACAGGCCCGAATCACCACCTTCACCTCTATGCGCAATCGTAACTACCGCTGGTTATGGCTGGGTACGCTGTTTTTCTTTGGTGGGCTGCAGATGCAGGTAGTGGCCCGCGGCTGGCTGGTATATGAGATGACAGGCTCTCCTTTCGCTCTGGGGATGGTGAGCGCTGCATTCGGTCTTCCTCTGCTTCTCTTCTCGCTTTATGGTGGAACGATCGCTGACCGGGTGCCCAAGCGTAACCTCATAATGTTTAGCCAGATTGCCAACGGTTCGTTCACCCTAATCATTGCCGTGTTGATAACCACTGGCTATATTGAGCTATGGCATCTCATAGCGGCGGCGGCAGCAAGCGGCGTCACTTTCATCTTCATCGCCCCCGGGCGCATGGCGCTCATCCCTGAGCTGGTAGCACCAAGGGAGTTACTGAATGCCATCGCCCTCAGCTCTTCAGGGACGAATTTGACCAGGGTCATTGCACCGGCCATCGCTGGAGGCCTGATGGCGATTATCGGCATAGCAGGCGTCTATTATCTTGTGGTGTTTTTCTATGCCGTGTCGATAACCTTTCTATCCTTGCTACCCGCAGGGGAGGCGGCTATACAAGGAGTCAAAACATCAGTGTGGGCAGGCATTGCCGAGGGGGTGAGCTATTTACGACATAGCCCGGTTATGACATTACTTTTAATGATGGCCTTCGTTCCCATCGTTTTTGGGATGCCCTATCAGAATCTGATGCCCGTGTTTGCCGTTGACGTCCTTGGAGTTGGTGAGACAGGGTTGGGATTGCTCATGAGCATGACCGGGATAGGGGCCTTGATGGGCTCCCTAGGCGTCGCTTCACTGGGCGATTTCAGGAGGAAGGGCCTGCTTCTGCTTGCCCTGGGGCTGGGTTTTGGCATAGCCCTGGCCGTCTTCGGAATATCTCACAGCTATGCTCTCTCCCTGTGCATCCTCATCGCGGTAGGCCTGGCCAACGCTGGTTACATGACGCTAAACAACACCATAATCCAGAGC
>CAZZJX010000026.1:0-8997 GCA_964654845.1 uncultured Dehalococcoidales bacterium | reverse complement strand
GCCATGAAAGGGACGGCTGGCATATTCATAGTATCGACTGATGGAGAGGAGCCGCCTGAGGAACAGGTGCTGAAGGGGGCATCGGTTGCCGCCAGGGCATCAGCCTATATTGGCCAGGGCATGGTTAGCCCGCGCGCTAATGCGGTGACCATTGATAGCAAACTATGCCGTGGCTGCGGCGACTGCGCCGCCATATGCCCTTACATAGAGATGAAAGAACGCATTGGTGGCATAGCCTGCGCATATATTGACCAGGCACTATGTCTCGGTTGTGGGGCATGCATTGCCCACTGTCCAACAGGTGCCATAACTCAGGCTACTCAAAGTAACCAACAGATAATAGCCACGCTGGAAGCTTTGTTGGGGAGAGCGCCCATTATGGTTGAGGTTTAATGAGTAAGTCAGAAGCAAACGTAGTTGTATTTGCCTGCAACTGGGATGGCTTGAGCAGTGTCGAGGCGGTAGCGCAGGCAGGGCTCTCCTACCCAGCATCGGTGAAAGTTGTCAGAGTTAGCTGCCTCTCTCGGTTGCATCAAGGCTTGATACTCAAGGCCTTTGAACTGGGAGCGGACGGAGTGATGCTTCTGGGGTGTGAACCAGGGAAATGCCAGTTTGACACCGACACTGCACTTATAACGCAGGAGTGCGAGAAGGCGCGAAAGCTGATGGGGCTACTGGGGCTTAGAGAAGAGAGGCTGGTTCTCGCCTATGTGCCACGCGGCGATGGCTCCCACTTTGTAGGACGGGTAACGAGCTTTATCGCAGAGATCGGGCAGATGCGGTCTGCCGTTCCCGGCGGAGCATAGCAGCGACAGGCTCAGCCAAGCCACTCATATATGATACATAACGATTATTCACGGAGAGAGGATATAACTGCAAGTTGTTCGATACGGAACGAGAAATAAGCGATACCAGGATAAACCTCTGCCTTGACTGTGGCAAGTGCACCGTGGTGTGTCCGGTTGCCCAGCACGACCCGGATTTTAACCCCCGTCTTATAGCGCAGAGAAGGCTGGGACAGAACAGCAACATACCGCAAGACGATACGATCTGGTCCTGCATCAGTTGCCACATGTGTACCGAACGCTGCAACTACCATGTGAGCTTCCCCGAATTTATACATGCCCTGAGATTTGAGGCACTCGAGGAAGGGGCTCAGTTACAGTGCACACACGGCGGGGCGCTCCAGGCGGTGATGCATATGATGGCCCGTGGCGACCTGCACCAGGACCGGCTAGGCTGGCTGCCTCAGGACGTTGAACTAGCCGAGCAATGCGACACGATATTCTTCGTGGGCTGTGCACCATATTTCGATGTTCTGTTCAGTGACCTAGAGGTCAACACACTCGATGGAGTAAAGGGAGCGCTCAGGCTGTTGAACCGTGCTCAGATACCGTTCAACATCCTCGCCAGTGAGCGCTGCTGCGGCAGAGACCTGCTCCTCCAGGGGGACAGAGAGGGGTTCCTGGCTCTGGCACGGGCTAACATAGAGGAGTTCACTCGCCATGGTGTAAGAAAGATAATCACGAACTGTCCTGAAGGCCACTATACGCTAAAGGTTGATTACCCCAAGATACTGGGGGGTACCGGAATAGAGGTATTGCATCTGACAGAGGTCATAGCGCCTTTGCTGCGAAGCGGTGAGCTTAGCTTGGGAACGCTTGAGACAAGGGCCACCTATCACGACCCCTGTACTTTAGGAAGATGCTCGAGGATATTCGATGAGCCTCGACAAATCCTGGCTGCAGTGGCTGGTCTGGAACTAGTGGAGATGGAGCAGAACCGGGAGAAAGCGCTATGCTGCGGGGCGAGCCCCTGGGTGCACTGTGGTGCGGTAAACCGACAGATACAGGGGCAGCGTCTCGCTCAGGCAGAGGCTACTAAAGCAGATGTGATGGTGACTGCCTGCCCCAAGTGCCAGATACACCTGAAATGCGCCCAGAAAAGCGGCGATGGAAAGATAACACAAGTGGAGATCCAGGACCTGGCATCTGTGGCAGCCCGGTCTTTAGACTAGGAGGTGAGTTGGTTGGCTGAAGAGGAACTCAGAATAGGAGTATTTGTCTGCGACTGCGGACTCAATATAGCGGGGTCAGTCGACACTGAGGAGGTTCGTAGTTTCGCCGAGGAGCTTCCTGACGTGGTGGTCTCGGCGAGAAATAGGTACACCTGTGCTGACCCGGGGCAGGAGGAGATAAAGAGGCACATACGAGAATACAGGCTGAACCGTGTGGTGGTGGCCTCCTGCACTCCCAGGCTCCATGAGCCTACCTTCCGCAACTGTGTGGCGGATGCTGGGCTCAACCCCTACCTTTTGCACATGGCCAGCATAAGGGAGCAGTGTAGCTGGGTACACCTCCACGACCGTGAGGCAGCCACCAAGAAGGCCAAAGACATCGTAAAGATAGCGGTGGCTCGAGCCCGCCTACTTAAACCCCAGCAGGAGATGGAGATACCTGTCACCAATGCTGCTCTGGTGATAGGCGGCGGAGTGGCCGGAATCCAGGCGGCCCTGGACCTGGCTGATGCTGGACATCAGGTATATCTGGTGGAAAAGGAGCCGTCCATAGGGGGCATAATGGCCCAAATCGACAAGACCTTCCCCACTATGGACTGTTCAATATGTGTGCTTGGGCCTAAGATGATGGATGTGGGTCGCCACCCCCGCATCAAGCTTCTGACATACAGCACAGTGGAGGAGGTATCGGGCTACGTTGGCAACTTCAAGGTGCGCGTGCGAAAAAAAGCGCGCTATGTAGACGAGAACGAGTGCACTGCCTGCGGAGATTGCGCTAAGGTTTGCCCCGTGGTAATGCCCGACGAGTTTCAGCAAGGCTTCTCCTCGCGCAAGGCGGCATACATGCCATTTCCTCAAGCGGTGCCGTCAGTTTATCTTATCGACATGGAGCACTGCCTGGGAAACAACCCTATAGCCTGCGACAAGTGCCTCGATGCCTGTGACAAGCAATGCATAGACCTGACCATGGCGGACGAGGTTGTTGAACTGGATGTAGGTATTATAATAGTGGCCACAGGCATGGGCATATATGACCCCACTCCGCTGGATGAGTATGGCTATACCAGCTTTGAGAACGTCATCACCAGCATAGAGTTTGAAAGGTTGATATGCGGTGGTGGGCCTACCGAAGGTCACCTGGTGCGTCCCTCAGACAATCAGACTCCGAAGCGCATCGGCTTCATTCAGTGCGTTGGCTCACGAACAGAGAATCGCGGCAATCCCTACTGCTCCAACGTGTGCTGCATGAACACAATAAAGGACAGTCTGCTCATCAAGGAGCACTACCCAGATGCCGAGATCTACGTCTTCTATATCGACATCCGCGCCTTTGGCAAGGGCTTCGAGGACCTATTCCGACGCTCCAAAGAAGAAGGCGTCCACTATATTCGTGGCCTGCCCGGTGAGGTCACTGAAGACCCTGCCACCGGGAACCTCCGCCTCAAGGTGGAGAACACCACAGCGGCACGTATTGAGGAGTACGATCTGGACATGGTGATTTTGGCATTAGGACTGGAGCCCAAGGATGACCTGAAGGAGCTAGCCCAAATCCTGAATCTTTCCCAGACTAGCGACGGCTTCTTGATGGAGGCTCATCCAAAGCTGAGGCCAGTGGACGCGCCGACACCGGGTATCTTCTTCGCCGGCTCTGTGGAGGCCCCCAAGGACATAAAGGACAGTGTAACCCAGGCAGGGGCAGCGGCCGCCAAGAGTGCCATCATACTGAACGCAGGAACACTCAAAATGGAGGCCCTCAAGGCGATAGTAGACCTGGACAAGTGCACCTCCTGCGGCGTTTGCGTCAAGGTCTGTCCCTACGGGGCGATAACTGTGGACATGAAGGCCAAGACGGGGGCATATATAGTAGCTGCGGCCTGTGCTGGCTGCGGCGCCTGCGCTGCGGAGTGTCACTTCGATGCCATAACAATGCAGCATTTCAGCGACGAACAGATACTGGCCCAGGTAGATGCTGCCTTGGAAGAAGAGCCCGAACAGAAGATCGTAAGCTTCCTGTGCAACTGGTGCAGCTACGCCGGGGGTGACCTGGCTGGAGTGTCGAGGCTGCAGTATCCACCCAACAACCGGTTCATCCGCGTCATGTGCAGCGGAAGAGTGAGCGAGAAGTTCATCCTTCACGCCTTTGAGGAAGGGGCTGCAATGGTGCTGCTCTCAGGGTGTCATATAAACGATTGCCACTACATCACTGCCAACCATTGGACCAAGCGACGCGCCGAGAGGTTATGGGCTCTTATGGAGAAGCTGGGAATCCGACCGGAGCGGTTGCAACTCGAATGGATCAGCGCCGCCGAAGGCCCCAGATTCGCTCAGATCATGCGCAACCTGGAGGAGATGCGCCAGAAGGTTACATCTGATGAGATAGAGCATACCAAGAAGGTTCTCGCTGAGCGGAGGCTGGCAAAGGAGGCGCGGCGTAGCAGGGGTAGTCAGCGCGTTTCAGCCTAGCAGACAGCTATTTATGCTAATTGGCATAGATTTAGGTAAATTTAATTCCCTCGTATATTTGTATTCTTGCTGAATGACCCTTCTTACTCTTTGAACATGCTTTTGACAAATCACACGGAAACGTGTAAATTGTTTTCGTCGGAGCAAGAGGAAGAGGGGGGAAGTACAGCGGGATGGATTCAGGGTCGCCCATATCATAGATGCAAAGAGGACGGGGGCGCCATGTGGTCAGGTTGATGGAGATGGTTGAGGGGCAGGGATTTATTTTTTGGCCGGTGTTACACGCAATCGTGTAAAGGGTGTATGGATGGAGCGGATAAAGGAAAGCCTGCTGTCTCGAATGTGGCAGAGCGATGTGATGCGCAACAGGGAGCTGGTCACCGCGGGTGGGGAATGGCTCCGGGTAGTCTACCCGGGGAGGCAGGATGGCGTAGGTGGGCCCGACTTTCGCCATGCCATCATCGCCACAAACGGTGGGGAGCTTCGGGGGGATGTGGAGCTTCATGTCAGGTCCAGCGGGTGGCAAGCTCACGGACACCATCGAGACCTCAACTACAACGGTGTCATCCTCCACGTAGTGATGTGGGATGATAGAGATGGAGTCACTGTTCTTCAGGATGGCAGGGCTGTGCCTGTTCTCCCGTTGCACCCTTACGTGGACGATTTGGGTGGTTCTCCAACCACCATGGTGGTGCCTGAAGAGCCCTGTTGGGAGATGCGCCTTGGTGAACATGCGGTGGGGGAGGTGCTGGATGGGGCGGGGGAGGAACGCTTTCGGTCGAAGGCTGGCAATTTTCAGGCAAAGATGGCCGCCAATGAGCGAGATCAGGTGCTTTATGAGGGGTTGATGCGGGCTCTGGGATATAGTCGGAACAGCGAGTCCTTTGAGGAACTGGCACGCCGCATGCCGATTAAGACTTTGAGAGAGATTGCTCAGGATAGCTGCCCCGAGAAATATGGTCAGGTTTTTCAGAGGGCGCTCTCGGCTGAGGCAGCTTTGTTGGAGTGGCACCTCGCCGGCATACGTCCGCCAAATATGCCGCGGCGGCGCATCGTTGCGGCGGCTTATCTGCTCGCCCGTTACCTTAGAAATGGGGGGCTGGTTCAGGGTTTGCTCCAGCTTATCAGGGAGACAGGTGCAAAAAACGGGCACAGGAAGCTGGAGGATGGATTGATGGTAACCGGAGGCGAGCATGGAGCATTGATCGGGAGGGGGAGGGCTGGGGAGATAGTAGTGAACATCGTTTTGCCTTTCTTATTTGCCCTGGGAGGAGCAAGAATAAAGCCAGGCAGATATGCATTGGAGCTTTATCGGAACTACCCCAGGCTCGGGGAAAACCAGATAACCAGGCAGATGACGAGGCAGATTCACACGGGACCGGGATTGATTAACTCGACAAGGCGTCAGCAGGGGCTGATCCAAATTTACAGAGAAATTTGCCTTGACAGGAAATGCGGTGAGTGTCCTCTCATGCCAGTCTGATGTTGGGCTCCACATCGAGGTCCCATCCTGAGGTTTCGCCAGCTTTGAGGCGGAAATAGCCACATGAAGCGGTCATTGCCGCATTGTCGGTGCACAGGATGGGGCTGGGGATGAGAATGGGGATGGGGGAGCGCTGGGCCATCGTCTGGCGAAGAAGCTGATTTGAGGCGACACCGCCACAGAGGAGGATCTGGTGAGCCCCCAGCTTTCGTGCTGTATCAACCGTTTTGCTGACCAGCACATCGACCACCGCCTCCTGAAAGCTGGTGGCGACGTCGGCCGCCGATAGATCATCGTTTTCCTGTACCAGGTGGAGCACCGCCGTCTTTAACCCACTGAAGCTGAAATCGTCGGTGCCTTTGAGCCAGGCGCGGGGCAGGTGGTGAGTTGTGCCATTGCCGTCAACGGCTGCCTGCTCTATGGCCGGTCCGCCGGGGTAGCCAAGCCCCAGGATACGGGCCACCTTGTCGAAGGCCTCGCCGGCGGCGTCATCCCTGGTCCTCCCCAGGAGTTGGTAGTCTCCGTGTTCTCTCATCAGGACCAGGTCGGTGTGTCCACCGGAGACTATGAGACAGACGGCAGGGAAATCCGGTGTTCTCCCTTCCAGCCAGTTGGCGTAGATATGGGCCTCGAGGTGGTTTATGCCTATGATGGGGAGACCCTGGGCCATAGCGATGGCCTTGGCCATGTTCACCCCCACAAGCAGGGAGCCAGCGAGCCCCGGCCCGATGGTGACGGCGATTGCATCCAGGTCGCTCCAGCGGGCCTGAGCTTGAGACATCGCCTCCTCTATGATGGGGATCACGCTAAGGAGGTGCTGGCGGGATGCCACCTCAGGGACAATTCCGCCATAGCGGGAATGGATGTCCACCTGGGATGCGATGATGTTGGACAGGATCTGTGTGCCATTCTGTACTACGGCTGCCGCTGTTTCGTCACACGATGTCTCGATGCCAAGTATATTCATTTTTCACTCTTTCACCTTTTCGTCCTTTGGCAATATAGCAAATGCAGTTATCAATGTAAAATCGCTTTGTTCCAGTTTTGAACGATGTGCTTTATCAACTTCTCATTCGCACTGCAAATGCTGGGCACATCAGTATCCAGAGCATTGCCTTCTGTAGGAACTCTGCTCTACATGTTAAACTTATTAACGCACTTGTGCCTGCGCAGGCCACTACGGAAGGGGGTAAGGTGATTGCCTGGATAAATTTCGCCTCAATGATTATTTGCGCCATACTCTGCCTCTATTTCTATGTGAAAAGTGCCGCTCCTGCGGCATTGGAGGAGAAGATCGGCGAAGCTGCATATCGTAAATGTACACAATACCGGATTATAGCCTCAATATTTATGACCGTCGTCGGTGTCAACTACGTGGTCTACTTTTGCTATCCGCTGCCGGTAGCTATTCCCCGCACCTTTCCCTGGGCGTGGTGGCTCTCGGCTTTGATAGCGATTTTAATTGCCGTCCCGGGAGGATACCTGTGGTTGAGGGGCATGAGAGACGCAGGACGGGAGACCATTTTGGTGAAGAAAGAGCACACCCTCTTTGGCGGCATATACAGGAAAATCAGGCACCCTCAGGCAGCCGGTGAGGTAACATTCTGGTGGGTGATCGCCTTCTTGTTGAATTCTCCCTTTCTCGCCATGTTCTCTCTAATATGGATACCAATCTTCTATGTAATGTGCCTGGCCGAGGAAAAGGACCTAATTAAACGCTACGGAGAAGCATACCTCGACTATATAAAAAACACCGGTTTTATAATACCAAGGCGAGACAGGTTGAAGTAGAGAAAGTATAGGCCAAGCCTACGTCATAAAGGAGGTCCCAATGCACTCAACATGAAAGCTATTCCATAGCTGTAGGGGCGGGTTTCAAACCCGCCCCTACGTATCCATTCTCAGTAATTCATGTTGCTCTGCCTGCCGGGTCAGGGTTGATTGCTTCAGGTGGCACTGTCAACCGTTGTTGGGATATAATGGATATATAGGATCTTGATTCTAGAAATGGCTTGGAATATGGGAGATAGCTACGGATGACGGCACTGGAGGAACTTAGAAAACCGGCTGCGTCCCTTTCCAATCCCTACATTGAATGGTGGAAGGAAAAGGGTGGTAAGGTAATCGGCTACTACTGTACGTATGTCCCTGTGGAGATCATTCATGCTGCGGGGATAATGCCTTTCCGAATGAGGGCTACGGGGAGCACCAGTACGGAACTGGGGGACGTTTATGCCGCCTACAACACGTGCACATTTTGTCGTCACTCACTGGACCAGGCAATGAGGGGAGCGTACAAGTTCCTCGACGGACTGGTGGCGCTTTTCAGCTGTGACCATGTTCGCCGTATGTATGACGTGTGGAAGCTGGGGAAGGTAGAGCTTCCGTGCAACCCGTTCTATCTGCACTTCCTCAGCGTGCCGGTCAAGGCCGACGATGCGGCGGTTGAGTGGCTTGCCGAGGAACTGGGGCGTTTCAGGCGAAGCCTGGAGGAGCACTTCCAGGTAAGCATAAGCGACCAGGCGCTTGCCAACAGCATCAAGGCCTACAACAGGCAACGCCGCCTCCTCAGGAGTCTCTATGAAATGAGGAAACAGGATTCGCCCCCGATTAGCGGCACCGAGGCCCTGGAGATTCTCATCGCCGCCACGTCGATGCCGGCGGAGGAGTTCAACGACCTGCTGAGGCAGGCGCTCGGTGAGCTTCAGAGCCGGGAGGGCATCTCCGGATACCGTGCCCGTTTGCTTCTCGGCGGCGTTGACCTTGAGGACCCGGCCTACGTGAAGCTGATCGAGGACCTTGGCGGGCTGGTGGTCACCGACTTCCTCTGCTTTGGCATCAGGGACTTCTGGGAGCTTGTTGAAGAGGACGTCGAGCCGATGACGGCGCTGGCCAGGCGGTACATTCGCAATGTCTCCTGCCCCCGCATGATCGACCACGACGGCAGGCAGCAGTTCATGGAGTTCCTTGTCGGCGAGTACAGGATCGACGGGGTAATCATCCAGCGGATGAAGTACTCTGACCTGTGGGGAGG
>CAZZJX010000025.1:0-9192 GCA_964654845.1 uncultured Dehalococcoidales bacterium | reverse complement strand
CTTATAAAGAGCGGCCCAGCTGCTAAATTTTTGTGCGCCGTGATGCTCCGCGCGCCCCATGTGTATAGCCGTATGTTCATAACCTTGTTCAGCACTTTGTGCAAGTCGAGACGGCGTAGCCGGGGAGTGGACTGGTGGCTGTAGGTCAGGAGGGACCTCATTATCTTCGAGGCGCGCCTGGCTTCATCACGTACAATCCTCAAATCCCTATTCTGCCAGGATGGCATTTCTTCCGATAGCATCAAATCGCAGTGGAGTAGAATACTGCTTAGCGGGTTACTTATCTCGTGTGCGATACCAGCCGTCATTTCCCCGAGTGAAGCAAGGAGCTGTGAGTGCCGCAGTTGTTCCTGGATCTTTATCCGGTTCTCATACTCATCGATTGCAGACTTGTGCAGCCTTAGATTCTCAATGGCCATGGCTGCTGTTGATGCTACCGACAGCAGTGTCTCCAAATTTTGCACAGAGAAATCGGTTCTATCGTCTTTATTGAGCACCTCCAGAACCCCTATCACCTTCCTTTGAACTGTCATCGGCGCACACATGATAGACCTGGTGACAAACCCCGTGGTATTGTCAATCTGCCGATTGAAACGTTCGTCCTGACTTACGTCGTTGACTATCAACGGCTTACCGTTTCGGGCAACCCAACCGGCAATGCCCGATTGTGTGCTAATACGCAAGTGCTTCAGGGTGCTTTTAGCCCCACCTAATACGACGTCGAAGACTAGATCGTTCCCGCTGTCATCGAGAAGGAGCACAGAAGAAGCAGACGCTTCAATCGCATGCTGAGTCATCTTGACAATCTGTTCGACTAGCTTAGAAAGGTCCGATACCGAACCAACCTTCTCACCAATCTTGTGGAGAAGGTCCATTCTCGTCTCATACTGGTACTCACCGGGTCTGGTCAGGAGTTTCGTTTCCTCGTATTTCGTTGTATTGGCCACCATCTTCCCCTCCTTATGAGCTGAAGTGGGACTTGTTGAGTCGGCGGCTTAGCACGCCTGAACTGCCGGTTCAACATCCATGTGTCCGGATGCTAGGCGGGTACTGTTTTCGGTTGTCCAGCCCTCGTTAATCTTCACAATGGACTCTCGAAGAACATCTCACAACCAGCCTGCATATTCTGATTCTGTTCTACCCAACTGCTGGCGAAGCCTGGACAGGGCCCTCATCTGTAATACTCTCACAGCACCCTCTTTCTTGTTCATAACTTCGCCGATCTCACGGTTATCCAGACCTTCGATAAACTTCAGTATGATTACCTGTTTCTGGTTCGGAGGCAAGCGTCCTGTCGCATCCAGTAGTGTTTCCCGACTGAACCTGGCTGCGACTTGTTTTTCAGGACCGTCCGCCTCGACGAGTGTTTCTGTCGCCAGTGACACGCTTTTTTGTGTTTTCTTAAGCACGTTGATTGTGTGATTATGAGCAATACGGTAGAGCCACGGCATAAATGTCCGACCCCTTCCTTTGCAGGATTGGATTGCCTTCCATGCCTTAATAAACACGTCTTCGGTGACATCCTCAGCCGTCATCATGTCCCTGACATGATAGAGAACATATCGGTATATCGGATTAAGGCATACCTCGTAGATTTCACCGAAGGCTTCAAGATCACCAGTCGCCGCTTTCTCTACCAGCCCGGAAATGTCGGGCAGCTCACGCGCAGCGGGTGTGGCGGTTACCTGTACTTCGTTATATTCTACTACCTTAATACCCATTGTCTTCTCCGTATGCTATCCGGTTGCCACCAGAATCCGGCTGTTCTGGCTATCATCCCTCAGGTCATAGCAATCGACCACCCTGTAGGCATGGACGGGTTCACGTTTCCCTCGCAAAGCAAGTGGTGGCAACGACTCTGTAACAATGCTACCTCTCACAAGTTCATGGCTATTGCTGCCAATCCATATCTCCCCACCCGGTGCAATATCAGTTAGCCTCGCAGCGGTGTTTACGGCATCGCCAACCACGGAATATTCCAGTCGGTTTACTGACCCCATGTTGCCTGCTACTACTTTCCCTGTATTTATACCGATGCCAAAATCCATCTTTGGAAGTTCAGGTTCGCGTTCCTGCATCTCCCTGATGTCACGCAGGGCACAGATAGCCGTTCTTACAGCCAGTATCGCATGATCCTTGAGCTCTATCGGAGCATTCCAGACGGCCATGATGCTATCACCGCCCAGTTTGTTCACCATACCGTCATGTTTGAGGGTAGCCTCGATAATCACCGATAAATAGCGGTTCAGCGTCTTCACCAGTTCCACCACCGCCGTCCTCTCGGTGATACCGGTGAAGCCACGAACATCGGCAAAGAGTACAGTAATCTCGCGCTCCTCGCCACCCAGTTTCAGTTCACCCTCCCTTAATGCTGTTAGAACGTTCGCTACTACCGGAGCGGAGATATAGCGACCGAAGGTCTTCGCCATCTCTGTTTTCTCACGCCTTTCAACGACGATATTATAGAGATTCACACCCACAAACGTACTCAGAATAGTCAGCGGCGGGTACAGTGTGTTCATGACGGCACCCTTGTCAAATAACGCAAAAGCGAACAGGTAGTACCCAATGCCGAGTAACACACATCCAACGGTTGACCATACCGTCCTGAACCTCAGTACCATAAGGCCGCAAAGAAAGGCCAACACCATAATCGACGCAGCGGTAGCAGTGGCAGGAACCGGTTTCAGGAAATTGGCAGTCAGGATAGTATCGACCGCAGTAGCATGTATCTCCACGCCACTCATTATTCGCCCTGCGGGTGTCCAGAATGTATCGCCAAGTCCGACTGCCGTGGCGCCAATCATCACAATCTTGTCCTGAAATATGTCTGGCTCAACATTGCCGGTAAGTACATCAGCATAGGAGACAGTCTTAAAGCTCATCGGAGCAACTGAGTCACAGGTATAGTTAATCAGCATGTTACCGGAACTATCGAGCGGAATTGACCGGCCTGCGAAAGCCAGCACGTCGTCCTCGATAGCAGATTCGATGACCCGGGGACGTCGAAGGTAACTGGCCACAACAGTCAATGATAGCGCCGGGGTGGGGTCGGTCCCTCCGTATATTGTAATAGGCAGTCTTCGCATAACCCCATCTTCGTCGGGAATAATGTTGGCATGCCCAACGGCAACGGCACTCTCTTGAAGAATCCGTATCGGATTCAGGATATCCTGAAATGAAACTATCGTCCCTGTGGCCGTTAACTTGTTGGTGGTGGAAGCATAGGCAAGCGATATGACTACGTTTCCAGCATTACGAATAGACGCTGCAAGTACTTCATCATCAGGTGTTGGTTCGGAGAAGAGAACATCAAAGGCTATCACCCTGGCACCGGCGCTGCTGAGTACATCTGCCACCTCCGCGTGATAGGACCGTGACCATGAAGAGTAGTGTCCAAGCTGACCCAGGCTTTTATCATCAATGGCAACGATGACAATCTCGCCCGCTTGTTTTGGTGACTGCAGGTACGCCGACCCAAACAGGAGGTCGCCGCTCTTCAATTGGGCCCCGTAGAGCAGATTGAAATGAGACATCAAACCGAGTGTCGCGCCAATGGCAAGAGCGACGAGGATACCCCTTGAGTAGCGGCCTCGCTTCGACAACCAGCGGACGCGCGGCTTATGCATGAAGCGCCTCAATCTGTCCATGATTACGGATTGTTACTCCCCGTACAATGCTATTGCAGGGAGACTAAAGAAGTCCTGAAATTTACGCAGGCCATCTAAAGATTACCTAAACGATATCATTGTCACATAGAGGCCAGATGACCCACTCCCCTGAAAACTGCTATGCCATAAATCTACTAACAAACATCGGGATGTTTGCCCAGTGATGCGTATAATTAAGTTAGAGCAGGACGCTCCTGATAAAATACTCTCATCTCGAATTATTCTTCGTATACCAAAATACTATTCTGTTGAAAACAACTTGTAGCTTTCAGTAATAGGTCGTACACTATATACTAATTCGGAGGTATGTAATGAAAGCATTAATAGTCTATGACTCGGTCTATGGGAATACGGAGCAAATAGCCAGGGCGATTGGCGATGCCATTACCGACGATGTTAAGGTGCTTCGTGCCGATGCAGTGGACCCTTCCGACCTGGAATCGATTGACCTCCTCATTGTCGGTGCTCCAACATACGGGGGCAGAGCGACACCAGCGGCTCAAGCCTTCCTGGATATGATTAAAGGGACTGCGATTAAGGGTATCAGTGTCGCGACGTTCGATACCAGACTCTCGGCGAGATGGGTTAAAATCTTCGGCTATGCCGCCGGGAAAATTGCCAGCACCCTGAAAAGAAAGGGTGGTAATCTTGTTTTACGTCCTGAAGGTTTCTTCGTTAATGGCACAAAGGGTCCACTGAAAGAGGGGGAGTTGGAGCGCGCCGCCGCCTGGGCAAAAGAAATTACTAAGAGCATCAAGTAGCTTATTAACTGAATGGGACCGTTGGAGCTAACACGTCCAGTTTTCCTTCCCCGACGAACAATAAGGGGGAGCATCATTGCTCCCCCTATGATTATCCCTGAAATGTCAGGTTACCACTGGATAAATCATAATAGAAACAGAAGGGGGAGCATTTCCGCTCCCCTTTTCATTTACATAGTTATCTGACGTTCTGCCATGTAGGGGTTTTCCAGATGTCTTGACACCCCACAAAAGAGGTTTGTATTATAGGTTATAATACATAAAGGTACCCAAGGAATGAACAGATGGAAAAGTCAATAATTATCATCGGGGCCGGGATAGCCGGCTTATCGGCGGGGTGCTATGGACAGATGAATGGCTATAATACTCGCATATTCGAGATGGGTGCTGGTCCAGGTGGTGTGTGCACATCGTGGAAACGCAAAGGCTATACGGTTGACGGCTGCATTCATTGGATAGTTGGTTCGGGCTCCGCTAACAGCTTCTATCGCATCTGGGAAGAATTGGGCATCATGCAAAAACATACCTTTATCAACCATGAGGAATATATAAGCGTTGAAGGTAGCAATGGCAAATCATTAGTTCTCTATGCAGACTTTGGGCGTCTGGAAAGCCATATGAAAGAGCTCGCACCAGAGGATAGTGACTTAATTCATGATTTCGTTAAAGGTTTAAGAAAACTGATTGGTTTTAATATGCCAATTGATAAAGCCCCTGAACTGACTACTATATTTGATAAAGTGAAAATGGTGTTCAGGATATTACCTTATCTGGGTGTAATGAGCAAGTGGGGCAAGATGACCGTTCATCAATTTGCAGAACGATTCAGGAACCCGTTCATGCGAGAGGTTTTCCTGGCTCCCGTGGGAGATATAAAAGAATACCCGATATTAGCTTTAATGATGCCTCTAGCTTGGCTAAACCAGAAAACTGCGGGCTATCCATTAGGCGGTTCGCTTGAGTTCTCCAAGACTATCGAAAAGCGTTACCTCGACTTGGGCGGAAAGATTGATTACAAATCACCCGTTGCCAAAATCCTGGTTGAAGACGACAAGGCAGTTGGTATCAAACTGACCAATGGCGACGAATTCCGGGCCGATACTATTATCTCCGCAGCCGATGATCATACAACAATATTCGATATGCTAAAAGGGCAATATGTCGACGGCAAAATACAGGGATACTATGACCACTTTTCGTTATTCCCTCCCTTATTGCATGTAGCATATGGTGTGGACCGTACTTTTAATGAACTCCCGCACTCTGTAGGTGGATTCAACTTGTTCCTGGATGAGCCGATCAACATAGCGGGAAAGGAACATACCAGGTTACCATTGCACGTATATAACTTTGATCCCAGCTTAGCACCTGAGGGTAAAACAATACTCAAATTCATGATAAACACAGAATGGGAATACTGGAGCGAATTGTACAAAGATCAGAAACATTATAAGGCAGAAAAGGAAAGAATTGCTAATGAGCTACTCTCGATATTAGATAAGCGATACCCAGGACTATCAGACCAGGTAGAGATGACTGACGTAGCAACACCTGTAACATGGGTGCGCTATACCGGAAACTGGAAGGGTAGCTACGAAGGTTGGATAGAAATGTCGTTGGGTTTAGGTAATAGTATGGAAAAGACACTGCCGGGTCTTGATGAATTTTACATGATAGGTCAGTGGGTGGAACCAGGTGGTGGATTGCCTCCGGCAGCTCAGTCCGGTCGAAATGTTATACAAATTATGTGTAAACAAGATAAGAAGAAGTTTGTAACAAGCGCTCCCTGATGGTTATTACAAGACTTTAGTAGACAAAGACGTTACTACGGAATCATTTCGGCATAATAATCACGGCCTCTTTGCCGGATAAATTGTCATAGTACAAGACAATCAAACATCCTGATGTTGGTCCAGTGGTAGTAAATCCTGGTCTAGGTTCGCAGCAGTATTCGGTCACCATCAACCTTGGTCCTGTAGGTTATGAGTGGCCTGGGTGTCTTAAGTGCCCCGCTGACCGCTGCCAGGAGTCCTGAGCCTTTCAACCAGCGGACCACCTCACCACTGGACAGGTCAAACTGGGAACCGTGGCGAGGGCACGTGACGATGGTGCCCTGCAGTTGACCCTGGGACAACCTGCCACCCATATGCGGACAGCGGTTGTCTGACGCGTAGTACTCGTTTCCAACCCTGGCCACGAGTACTTCATGTCCGTTGATCTGTACCGCTTTCATCTCTCCGCTTTCCATTTCGCCTACGTTACCTACCTTCACGAATCTTGCCATGCCTGTCCTCCTGAGTGTTCATACCTTGACTGCGTGATGCACCTGAGTCATAATGCCCACGAGTCCGATAGACCAGCCATTCTCTCCGGCACTACCGATCCATTTCATGGAAAAAGTTCCTCTCGATGTTGCCCAGAAACTGGTCAACGAGGATGGACAGGATGGCCGCAGGTACGGCACCTTCAAGGATATAGGCCAGGTTGTCCTGCACCAGCCCCGCGATAATCGGTGACCCGAGTCCCCCAGCTCCGATGACCGCCCCGATCATCGCCGTGCCGATGTTGATTACCACCGATATCCGAACGCCGGCCAGAATCACACTTGCGGCAATCGGTATCTCCACGCGGACCAGAGTACGCGCCCGAGTCATCCCCATCCCATGAGCTGCATCGACCAGATCGGGTGAGACTGTGCCTATGCCTGCTATTGTGTTGCGCACCACCGGGAGCAGGCCATAGAGGAACAGCGCCAGTACCGTAGGCTGCAAGCCGAAGCCCAGCATTGGGACTGCCAGGGCGAGCACGGCCACCGGCGGAAAGGTCTGGCCGAAAGATGTGAGGTCACTGACTATGGGAAGAAAGCTGCGTCCGCCTGGCCTGGTAACCCAGATGCCAAGTGGCACACCTATGAGAACGGTGAGACTGCTTGAATAGAGGACGAGAAGGACGTGCTCTCCGACCAGCACAAACAAGCTGGCCCGTGGGTGCAGCACGCGGCTCTCCTCGGGGAAAAGGGACCTGAAGACAGCCTCCCACCACTGCTCATTGGTGATGAGTACAATGAATGCTGCCACCAGTATCCCAAGAACCAGCCAGCGTCGTGCCTGCCCGGTGCGCATCATCAATCCCTCGCCTCAGATGTCGCCGTTTCGATGTCGCCGAGTTCAACCTGGCCGGCAAGTCGCCAGCCTTCATCAATTACCGGGATGCTCCTCAGTCCTTGTCCCAGCATACGCGACAGCGCTTCGCGGAGAGTGGCTGTATTCGCGAGCGCAATCTCTTCGGTGTCACCGCGCACCACACTGTCACGCACAGAGCTAGCGCCGGAAAGGCTGTTCCTGTCTACCCAGCCTACAAGGCGGTTGGCATCGTCCACCACCCAGACCCAGGAGCACTCACTACAGGCTAAAATCGCCGCTTCGACGGAACCATCCACATGCACGAAAACGGCGGGCTTGACAAAGTCAGTGATGCCGATACGCGAAAGACGCTTCAGCGCCCTGTCCGTACCCACGAAATCATGCACGAATTTATTGGCCGGTCGGGAGAGAATGGTCTCAGGCGTGTCGTGCTGTACCAGCCTCCCGGCCTCCATTATCGCTATGCGGTCTGCGAGCCGGATGGCCTCGTCAAGGTCGTGAGTCACGAGGATGACGGTCTTCCTTAGGTCTTGCTGGATGCGTACGAATTGTGCCTGAAGCCTTTCTCTGGTCAATGGATCGACAGCGCCGAAAGGCTCGTCCATGAGCAGCATGGGCGGGTCCGCTGCCAGAGCACGCGCGACCCCGATGCGCTGGGCCTCCCCACCGCTGAGCTGGTGGGGGAACTTCCCGACGTACTCCGCATATGGCAGGCCGACCAGTCCCAGGAGTTCCTCAGTCCGCGTCGCGATGCTCTGCTTCTCCCAGTGCAGGAGCTCCGGCACCACGGCAATGTTGGCCTCGACCGTCATGTGTGGAAAGAGCCCGACACTCTGTATCGCATAGCCTATAGACTGGCGTAGTTTCTCCGACCTGATCCTGCTGGTATCCTCACCGTCTATGAAGATGCTACCTGACGTGGGCTCGATGAGGCGGTTGACCATACGCAACGTGGTAGTCTTCCCACAGCCGGATGGGCCGATAAGCACACAGACCTCACCCCGGGTCACCTCCAGCGAGAGACCGTCTACCGCTGTGGTTTCGCCGTAAAGCTTTATCACCTGTTCCAGGCGTATCATCCCTCTCCTTCACGCAGACCGCGAGGAGTTGCCCATCGCACTGCACCGCGCATCAGAATATCGACGAGTAGAGCCAGGAATATGATCGGAATTGCCCCGACAAGGATGAGATCCGGTGCCTGCTGGCCGACTCCCCGAAATATGAACCAACCCAGCCCGCCAGCACCGATCAGCGCGGCCACGGTGGTCAGGCCAACCGACTGTACCGACGCGGTACGTATCCCCTCGAGGACGAGGGGAGCCGCCAGGGGCACCTCTATTTTACGAAAGACCTGAGCACGGGTCATCCCCATACCCAATCCGGCATCAATTGCTGCCACGTCTACCTGGCGCAGACCGACGTACGTGTTACGCACTATCGGCAGCAGTGAGTAAATTACGAGGGCAATTACAGCCGGCGTTACTCCAACGCCACGAATCCCGATGTCACGCAGCCAGGGGACGGCAAAGGACAGGGCAGACAGCGGGGCAATCAGTAGACCAAACAATGCCAGGCTCGGTATCGTCTGAGTGATGTTGGCGAGGAAAAATATCGGCC
>CAZZJX010000024.1:6810-9237 GCA_964654845.1 uncultured Dehalococcoidales bacterium | reverse complement strand
CTTACTCAGCGGATGGACCCGGGATAACGAATAGACCTTCCATGAGCGGATAATATTAACTGCGGTGATTGATACTACGGAGGCAATGGCAGCTCCAACTATACCCAATGGGGGGATGAGCGCAATATTCAAGACGACATTCATTATTACGGTTGCCAGGGTAGCCCACATTATGAGCTTGGGATGTCCCATAGCCAGGAGCGTCGCTCCGTTGGGTCCCAAGAAGTTGTTAATGATGTAACCTATCGACAGGATGCGCAGAGCACTGGCGGCGGGAAGGTAACCGTGTCCGAAGGAGATGTAAAGAACAGCCTCCGGGTAGAGGACTAAGACGAGAAAGATGGGCAAGGTTATTGTGACAAGCCATTTGGTTAGAATGGTGTAGTTTCTCCTCAATGTAGGCATCCGATTGCGTGAGTACAGACCGGTAGCCACCGGGGTATAGATTAGACGCAAGGCGTCTAATGGCTCGGAGATAAATCGTGCTATCGGGAAGGCGGCGTTGTAAAGCCCCACAATCGCCATTGTCTTGAAGTAACCGAGCATCAGGGTGTCTATCCGCATCATTATTGTAGACATAATGGCTGACCCGAGAAGGGGTAGCGAAAAGGATAGGAGTTCTTTGGTGATTGGGGGTGCGCCTTTAGGCTTTGTCAGGCCTATCCGCTGGGGCAGTCTTCTGGCAGTATAAATGGTCGTAGCAATGAAAGTCACAATGACAGCTCCCAGATAGGCATAAAACAGGCTAACAAATGGCAGACCGGCAACGACGATTGCAACCAGGAGGACGAGAACAATGGCATTCAATGCAATACTTCGGAAGTATATGCCGGGTTCCACTCGGTCAAAGCCACGGAAGAAAGCAACCAGGGTGTTTATCAGAGTAAGGAATGGTATGGCTATCGCAAACAACTTTAGCGCTGGAGCTAGCTCCGGGTTATGGAAGATGGTGATGGCGATAGTATTGGAGGCGAGGAAGACAACCAGGGCGATGATGATACTCGCGGTAACACTAAACCAGAGGGAGACAAACATTGTTCCACGGATTTTGGCCTCTTCATGCGTACCACGGAAGTAGGCGATATATCTTGTAGCTCCCCGGAGTAAGCCCAAACCAGATATGGTGGTAGCAAGATTTAATACTACCAGCGCCAGAGAAAAGATCCCGTAGCCGTCCTGCAGGCTGTATCGGGCGATAATCAATCGGGTAATGAAACTGAAGAGTAGCCCTAACGTCATCCCCACCAGGGCGATACCCGTTCCCCGTGTTATTGTCCTCAGGGAATCATCTAAGGGTTCAGTCACGGCTGTCTTTCTGAGTTAGTAGTTTGAGGTGGCCCCCATCCTCAGGCTAGCTTCACTGGTTTTCATTATACTACATCTCTGCAAAGTCTAGAGTTTCGTACGATGGCACTTCGTCATAGATTCTATCCGACTAAACTCTTGACAAAAAGATTTCGGCCAATTAGAGTTTTTAATGTTGATTTGTGCTGACGTCGATGAGAAGCACAGATAAACCTTCGGCAATTGCCGGATATAATCAGAAAGAAGGACAATGCACAGACTGGCCCAGCTATTTGGTAGAGTGAAGCATATTCTTCGAACAGAGGGATTGCTATCCCTGCTCAGGCAGGGCTTTGCATTCCTCGCAGGTTGTATCTTCCGATATGAAACCTACTATCTCGTTGAACGTAGGCTGGAGGAAATGAATGGGGCTGACTTTATGCCCAGAATCGAAGATTTCACTTTCAGAATAGTGTCTACGACTCAAGAAGCGGACGAACTGGTTGCCAATGGGTTCGAGTTCCGTTCGTCTGACGGTGTTCGCAGAGAGAGACTGGACAGAGGAGCAATAGCACTCTGCGTTTTCATTGGCCGAGAGCTTGCTTACATAGGGTGGATTGCCATGAATGAAGAAGCCCAGAGAAGTATCTCTGACATTCCTTTGCAGGTAGACTTTTCCAAAAGTGAAGCATTTAGTGGTGGTGTTTGGACAAATCCGAAGTATAGGGGGAGAGGACTCCATCCCTATGGCGTTTCTAAAAGAATTCAGTTTCTCAGAGGAAGGGGCATAATCGTGTCGCGGAGAGTGATAGATAAGAAAAATATTTCAGCTCAAAGAATCAGTGTCAAGATTGACCACACGATATACGCCGAAGCCCGGTATTTGAAACTGCTATGGTGGAAGTCGTGGAAGGAAACACCAACCAATCAGATTAGTCATTAAGAGCAAGTCGCCAGGCAGGAATGTATGTAGGTGAAAATGAAGTGCAGCATGATTACCCCTATGCTTCAAACACAAAGGAGGATAGAGTCAGTAATCTGTTTGGCTGCGAGAGTGACCAGGAACTGGAGTAGTGATGCACAGATTGGCCCAGCTCTTTGGTAGAGTGAAGCATATTCTTCGAACAGAGGGATTGCTATCCC